>JBOHSV010000225.1:0-2171 GCA_050921735.1 Gemmatimonadales bacterium
GTGCCGGTGGGGCGGCAGCGGGTCTCGAGCGCGTGGCGCAGCGGGTGCGTGGCGGCCGCGGCGGACACGTGCGCGTCCACGCGCCCCCACGGGCCCTGCTCGCGCCGCTCGAGGTCCTGGAGGATGCGCCGCGCCGCGCGCCATTCGGCCAGGGGCACCTGGAGGCTGTCCACCGCGCGCAGGGCGCGGATCAGATCGGCCCGCTTCAGGGGGCGAGTGAGCGGCGCCGGATCCACCATGGCGCCCCGCGCGATGAGGTGCTCGACGTACGGCATGGCCCAGTGGTGCAGCGGCACGTAGGCCGAGGCGTCCTGGGCGACGAGGAGGGCGAGCAGGCCGAACGTCGTCATGCGGCGCGGAATTTGGCCCGGCGGGGAGCGAGTGGCAACGGTGCGCCGCCCTGTAGGGCGATTCCCAGGCTGAAGCCTGGGCTCGGCCCGGCGCAGCCCTAAAGGGCTGGAGCCTGTTATTCTTCCCGGCCATGTCCGCTCGTGCCGGGTCCATGGTGGTCGAGCTGGTGCGCGGGACCGTCGTCGAGTCGCGCCACACGGTGCATGCCGCCGTCGTGGACGCGGGCGGCCGGCTCGTGGGCAGGGCGGGCGACCCGGATTTCGTGACGTTCCTGCGCTCCGCCGCCAAGCCGTTCCAGGCCCTGCCGCTCGTGGCCGACGGCGCGGCCGAGCGGTTCGGGCTGACCTCGGAAGACCTGGCGCTCGCGTGCGCGTCGCACTCGAGCGCGCCGGACCAGGTGGAGCGCGTGCGCGCGTTTCTGGCCCGCGCGGGCGCTACCGAAGCTCAGCTCGCCTGCGGGCCGCACCCGCCGCTGTCCGACGCCGTGGCCGCCGACTACACGGCGCGCGGCGTGACGCTCACCGCCGTGCACTCGAACTGCTCGGGCAAGCACGCGGGCATGCTCGCCCTGTGCCGGCACCACGGCTGGCCCGCGGACGGCTACGCGCGTCCCGACCATCCCGTCCAGCGCCGCTGCCTGGCCGAGGTGAGCCGCTGGACCGGGGTGCCCGAAGCGGCGATCGGCACGGGCACGGACGGGTGCGGGGTCGTGTGCTTCGCGGTGCCGGTGCGGGCGATGGCGATCGCCTACGCCCGACTCGGGCACCGGGAAACGGGAAACGTGGTCACCGCGATGATGGCACACCCCGATCTCGTAGCCGGTCGTGGCCGCCCGTGCACCGAGATCATGACGGCCCACCCGGGGCGGGTGATCGCGAAGGTCGGCGCGGAGGGCGTGTACGCCGGTCTCCTGGTCGAGGAAGGCCTCGGCGTGGCGCTCAAGGTCGAAGACGGGCACGGCGTCGCCTCGGCGCTGGCCATGGCCGCCGTGCTCGGCGAGCTGGGGCTCGCCCTGCCCGCGGGTCTCCGGAGCCGGCCGGTGACCAGCACGCGGGGTGAGCCGGTGGGCGCGCTGCGTGTAAATGGGGGAGTGCTGCGATGAAAGGATGGGGGAGCGGGGAGCGGGGAGCGGTATCATGACGCTGGACCAACAGACGGTGGCTCTGGTCCGCGTCGCCACCGCCACCGCCACGGGCAGCGAGGACGTGCTGCGCGACCGCATGCAGGCGGCGCGCGGGGCCGAGGTGCCCGCCGAGTGGATGGAGGAGCTGCTGCTCCAGAGTCTGCTGAACGTCGGCTATCCGCTGGCGCTGGTGGCGTTCGGCGTGTGGCGCGAGGTGGCGGGCCCGCCGCGCGCGGCCGGCGAGCCCGTGGCGCACGCCGGCTGGGAGGCATGGGTCGGACGGGGCGAGGAGGCGTGCCGCGCCGTGTACGGGCGCACGTTCCACAAACTCCTGATCAACCTGCGGGCGCTGCACCCGGCGCTCGAGCCCCTGGTGCTGGTGGACGCGTACGGCAAGCTGCTCGGCCGGCCGGCGCTCGACGCGCGGCGCCGCGAGCTGTGCACCCTCGCGGCCATCGCGATGCTCGATGCCCCGCGCCAGCTGCACGCGCACTTGCGCGGCGCGCTCAACACCGGCTCGAGCCGCGAGGACGTGGATCAGGTGCTCGCGCTGGTGGAACAGGACCTGGGACCGGAACGGGCGCTCAAGGTGTGGGAGTTGTGGGCGGACGTCCGCGAACGGGAGCTGTCCTGACTCCCGGCACCTGTTCACCACGCGCAACGCGTAACGCGCAACGCCTTTGTTTATCGACCGCGC
>JBOHSV010000226.1:0-2953 GCA_050921735.1 Gemmatimonadales bacterium
GGCGAGCAGCGCCGCCGCGACGACCGCCAGCAGGCCGGCGGCGGCCACCGCGCGTTGGACGGTGTGGACCTGCGCGTCCACGGCCACGAGCGACGCGGAGACGCGGACGGCGGCGAGTCCGGCCGGGCCCCCGCCCACCGCCACGTACAGCTGCCGCTCGTTGCTGGAGGCGCTGCGGCGCAGGTCGCGCCCCAGGCCGGAGTCGCGCGCGGCGCGGATCTCCGGCCGCTCGGCGTGATTCTCGAGCCGCGCGAGGGCGGCGGGGCCGAAATCGGTGTCGCCCCGCACTCGGCCGGTCGGGTCCACGAGAGTGATCCGCCGGCCGATGCGGTCACCCAGTTGTTGCGCCAAGGCGGGCCACGCGGCGGTGTCGGCGGGAAGCAGGGCGGCGGTCAGGCGCGCCTCGCGCTCCAGGCCGGCCGCCACGGCCGTCTCCAGGCGCCGGCGCAGGATGCGGTCCGTCGCGACCACGAGCCCCAGCACGGTGACCGTCACGAGCAGGCTCATGGTCAGGAACAGGCGGGTGACCAGCTTCATCGCCGGCGCGGGGCCGGTTCTTCGGGTTCGCGGAACCGGTAGCCGACCCCCCGCACGGTGCTGATGTAGCCCCCCGCCGGGCCGAGCTTGGCACGCAGGCGCTGCACGTGCATGTCCACGGTGCGGGTCTGAATGTCTGGCTGGGCGCGCCACACCACCTGCAGCAGATGGGCGCGCTCCTGCACGCGCCCGGCGCGCTCCATCAGGGCGTGGAGCAGCTTGAACTCCGTCGAGGTGAGGCTGATCTCGCGCCCGCTCACCGTGACCCGATGCGCGTCCGGATCGAGGGTAATCGGGCCGGCCGCGAGGACGCCGCCCGCGGCCACCGCCGGGGCCGCCAGGCGCCGCAACACGGCACCCACCCGCAGGACGAGCTCTTGCGGCGAGAACGGCTTGGCGAGGTAATCGTCCGCGCCGAGCGCGAGCCCTTTGATACGGTCGGCCTCCTCCTTGCGGGCCGTCAGGAGAATCACGCCCACGGCCCGGGTCTCCGGCCGGCGCCGGAGCTCGGCGAGCACGTCATACCCCGAGACGCCCGGGAGCATGAGGTCGAGGACGATCAGGTCGGGGCGCTCGTCGCGCGCCGTCCGCAGCGCTTCGGTGCCGGTTTGCGCCGTGCTGACGCGGAATCCGGCACGCGCCAGGTGGTAGGCCACGAGCCCGGTGATGTCGGGCTCGTCGTCCACGACCAGGATGCGGTGCCGCTTGGCCTCAGCGGGCATCGGCGTCGGCCCCGGGGGCCGTCGGAGCGGTGTTCATGGACGGCCGAAGAAGGTAGCGCCGCCGCCCGACCCTCCGCAATTTTCAGCGCACTATGCTTCCCGCCCTCGCGCTGCTCGCAGCGCTCCTCCAGCAGCCGCCCTCTCCCCTCCCGTCCGATACCGCGCGCGTCGTCATCGTGGCCACAACCGACGTGCACGGCCGCGTCCGCGGGTGGGACTACGTGCGCGACGTCGAGGAGCCCGGCGGCCTGGCGCGGGCCGCGACCGTCATCGAGACGCTCCGCGCCCGATATCCCGACGGCGTGGTCCTGCTCGACGCGGGCGACCTGTTGCAGGGGAACCCCTTCGCGCACTACTACGCGGCGCACGACGACCGGCGCCCGCACCCCGTGGTGGACGCGCTCAACGCTCTGGGGTACGACGCGGTCACGCCGGGGAACCACGAGTTCAACTACGGCCTCGAGTTCCTCGCGCGCGCGACGGGCGACGCGACGTTTCCGTACGTCTCCGCCAACATCACCAGGGGCGCGACGGACAGCCTGCTGTTCGCGCCGTTCGCCGTGGTGGAGCGGGGCGGCGTGCGCGTGGGCGTCACGGGCTTTACCACGCCGGGTGTGATGGTGTGGGACCGCTCGCTGGTGGCCGGCCGCGTGCGCGTGCTCCCGGTGGCGGAGACGGCGCCCGCCGCCCTGCGGCGGCTCGCCCGTGCCGGCGTGGACCTGCGGGTCGTAATCATCCACTCGGGCATGGACGGACCGTCGTCCTACGACACCACCGGCGTGGGCGCCGAGAACGCGGCCGCCTCGCTCGCCGCCATCGACCCGAAGCCGCACCTCGTGATCGTCGGGCACTCGCATCGCGAGATGCGCGACTCCGTGATCGACGGCGTGCACTTCGTCCAGCCGCGCAATTGGGCCCGGAGCCTGTCGGTCGTGTATGTGTCGCTGGTGCTGGACAGCGGAGCACCGGCAACGGGCAACGGGCAACGGTGGCGGGTGGTGGGGGTGCGGCCGGACCTCATTCCGCTGGCGACGGTGACCGAGCTGCCGCGCATCGTCGGCCGGTTCGACGAGGCGCACGAGCGGGTCCGGGCGTGGGCCGCGACCCCGCTCGGCACCGCCGGCCCCGGGTTCGACGGGCGGCTGGGGCGGGCGCAGGACACGCCGCTCCTGGATTTCATCAATGAAGTCCAGCGCCGCCGCACCGGCGCGGACCTCTCGGCCACGGCGCCGTTCAATCCGGAGGCGGGATTTCCGCCGGGCCCCATCCGGCTGCGCGAAGTCGCGGGCGTGTACCCGTACGAGAATACGCTGCGGGCCGTGCGCCTCTCGGGGCGCCAGCTCAAGGATTTCCTCGAGCATTCGGCGCGCTACTACCGCACCTACCAGGCGGACCGGCCGATCGTCAACGACAGCGTGCCCGGATACAACTTCGACGTGGTGAGCGGGATCCGGTACCGCATCGACCTCTCCCAGCCGGTGGGGCGGCGGATCCGCATGACCTGGCGGGGCCGCGACGTTCAGCCCACCGACAGCTTCACGCTCGCGCTCAACAGCTACCGGCAGGAAGGAGGCGGGGGGTACGCGATGCTGGCGGGCGCCCCGCTGGTCTACGACCGCGGAGAGAATGTCCGGGAGGTCCTGATCGAGGAGATCCGGCGCGCCGGCACGCTCTCCGCCGACGACTACTTCGCG
>JBOHSV010000227.1:0-1548 GCA_050921735.1 Gemmatimonadales bacterium
CCGCGCTCCCGCAGATCGTCGTGCGCGACGGCCGTCGGGCGGCGGCGCTCGCGGCGGAAACCTGGTTCGGCCGGCCCGCGGCGCGACTCGACCTCTACGGCGTCACCGGCACCAACGGCAAGACCACCTCGGTGGCGCTCGCGCGCCACGTACTCGGGGCGCTCGCGCCGACCGGCTCGATCGGAACGCTCGGGGCGTTCGCGCCCGACGGCGCGCTGGTGCCCGGCGAAGCCGCCAATCTCACGACCCCGGGGCCCATCGATCTCCAGGCGGCCCTGGCGGCGCTGGTCGCGCGCGGCGCCCGGGCCGTGGCCCTGGAGGTCTCGTCACACAGCCTGGATCAGGGCCGGGTGGACGGGCTGGCGTTCCAGGCCGCGATCTTCACGAACCTCACGCGCGACCACCTCGATTATCACCACACGATGGCGGAGTACTTCACGGCGAAGGCGCGGCTCGCGACGTATCTCGCGCCCACGGGCCTCGAAGTCGTGAACGCCGACGATCCGGGCTGGCAGCGCCTGCGGCGCGACCATCGCCGGATCACCTTCGGCGAGCGGGACGGCGACGTCCGGGCGCACGGCGTGAGCCTGAGCGCGCGCGGCGCCGCCTTCGCACTGATGACGCCGACGGCGAGCGCGGACGTGCGGCTGCCGCTCCTCGGCCGGTTCAACGTGTCCAATGCGCTGGGGGTCGCGGCGTGCGCCTGGGGCCTGGGGCTGCCGCTCGAGACCGTGGCGGAGCGCCTCACGACCGCGCCGCAGGTCCCCGGCCGCATGGAGCGGATTGCCGCGGCGCCGTGCGCCGTGCTGCGCGATTACGCACACACGGCCGACGCGCTGGCCCGGGCCCTGGAGACCCTGCGGCCCCTGACGGCGGGCCGGCTCATCGTGGTGTTCGGCGCGGGCGGCGACCGCGACCGGGGGAAGCGCGCGCCCATGGGCGAGACGGCGGGCCGCCTGGCCGACGTGGTGATCGCGACCTCGGACAACCCGCGCACCGAGGACCCCGAGCGCATCCTCGACGACGTGGTGGTCGGGCTGCAGGGCCGGGCGCACCAGCGGATCGCGGACCGCCGGCTGGCCATTGCGCGCGCGCTCGAGCTCGCGCGCCCCGGCGACACGCTGCTGCTGGCGGGGAAGGGCCACGAAACCTACCAGGTGATCGGCACCACCCGGCACCCGTTCGACGAGCCCCGTATCGTCCGGGAGTTAGGTGCCGAGTAGCGCCGCCGACGCGACGCGCGCGGTTTCGGCGAGCACGGCCGCCCCCACGAAGATGCTTTCCTCCGCCGCGTAAAACCGCGGCGAGTGCGCCGGGATCGGCGCTCCCCCGGGCTCGCGCGCCCCGATGCGCAGGAAGCACCCCGGGGTGCGCTCCAGGTAGCAGGCGAAGTCTTCGGCGGCGACGTTCGCCGACCCCAGGGGCACCACCGCGTCGTCGCCCAGCAGGCGCTCGGCGGCCCGCCGCGCCCAGGCCGCGGGTTCGGGCGCGCGACGATGGTCTGGAGGGCGCCGATCAGCGCACCGGCTCCGACGATGGGATCGGCGC
>JBOHSV010000228.1:0-3273 GCA_050921735.1 Gemmatimonadales bacterium
GCTCCGCGCTCCACCGACCCGCGCACGTCGCCGCTCGCTCGCGCAGCGCCGCGGCGCCCCACGCGATGCCTGCGACGGCCACGAGGCCCAGCGCGGCGGCCAGCGGGGCGCGCCGGTGCAGCAGGGCCGCCGCGCCGATCAGGAGGACCGCCGTTTCCCAGCCCACCAACGACGCGAGGCCGGCCCAGAGGCCGGCCCCGAACGCGAGCGCGATCCACAGAATCGGCGGCCGCATGCGGCCGCCTCAGGAGGTCAGGCCAGGACGGCGGGCGGCGCGCCGCAGCGGGGGGCCAGCGCGACCTTGCGCAGACCCTCCATCAGGACGACGTCGAGCTTGGCCTTCTCCTGGTCCGTGTCGAGACTGAGCTCCGTGATGACTTCGCCCTGGCGGGTGGAGACGTAATGCGCCGGCAGCCGGTTCAGGGCGTACACGAGCACGTCCCCGCGACAGGTCTCGCACCCGCAGAAGGCGGGAAAGCGCGGGGCGAGGCGGCCGTACTCCCGCTGCACGACCTCGAGCGTCACGTTCGTTACCCCACGGCGATCGGCTCCCCCGCGCGCTCCAGCGGCCAGCCCGTGAAGGTCGAGCCCGTCGTGCCGGTGAGCCGCACGCGGCGATAGCCGCCGATCCACGCGGCGGGGCCCTCGAGCAGTACGACCTTGTTGGTCCGGGTCCGCGCCTGGAGCAACCCGCCCCGCTTCGCCTGCCCTTCCACCAGCACCTCGTGCACCGTGCCCACCAGCCCGGCGTTCTTCTGCCGCGCCAGGCGGCGCACCACGGCGATGAGCCGCTCGAGCCGCTCCCCCGCCACGTCGTCCGGCACGACCTCCTTGAGCCGCGTGGCCGGCGTGCCCTCGCGCGGGCTGTACCGGAACGTGTACGCGTCGTCGAACCCGACCGTCTCGACCAGCGAGACGGTCTCCGCCAAATCGTCCTCGGTCTCGCCGGGGAAGCCCACGATGATGTCGGTGGTGAGGGCGACGCCGGGCACGGCCCGCCGGAGGGCGGCCACCACCTCGAGATAGCGCGCGCGATCGTAGCGCCGGAGCATGCGTTTGAGCACCCGCGAGCTGCCGCTCTGCACAGGCAGGTGCACGTGCTCGCACACGGCGCGCGTCGCGGCCATGGCGGCGAGCACCGGCTCCGTAAAGTCCGTGGGATAGGGCGAGGTGAAGCGGACCCGCCGGATGCCCGCCACGGCGCCGACCGCGCGGAGCAGGTCGGCGAAATCGCGCTCGCCGTCGTGGTAGCTGTTGACGGTCTGCCCAAGGAGCGTCACCTCGGTCGTGCCGCGGGCGGCGAGGCCCTCCACCTCGCGCACCACGTCGCACAACTTGCGGCTCCGCTCCGGCCCGCGCGTCATCGGAACTATGCAGAAGGTGCACCGATAATCGCAGCCGCGTTGGACCGTGACGAACGCCGACACGCGGTCGCCCCGCGCCGGCGGCACGTCCTCATAGTGCTCCCAGCCGCGGAACGCGGTGTCGGCGGCCCGCTCCCCGTGCCGGGCACGGGCGATGAGCTCCGGGAGGCTGCGGTAGGCGTCCGGCCCGACCACGAGATCCACCTGGGGCACGCGCTCGAGCAGCCGCGGCCCGAGACGCTGAGCCATGCAGCCCACGACGCCGAGTACACCGCCGGGCGGCTTGTGGCGCTTCAGGTCGCCCATCCGGCCCAACACCCGCTGCTCCGCATGATCGCGCACGGCGCACGTGTTGACGAGCAGGACGTCCGCCCCCGCCGGATCGTCGGTGGGCACGTACCCCGCCCGACCGAGCACGCCGACCATCAGCTCGGAGTCGGAGACGTTCATCTGGCAGCCGTACGTTTCGATGTAGACGCGCGGCATGGTCAGTCCACCGTGATCGGGAACCGGGGACGTCCGTCCCACCGGGCGCTGGGAAGATAGACCGTGAGATAGTCCTCCGTCAGGACCTCGACGCGGCCGCCGTGGTGGCCGGTCACGACCCCGTCCCCCTGCCGTCCCCGGCGCGCCGCCGGCGCGTCGCGCCGGACGCTGAACGGGAAGACGTGCAAATACGTGAACGGCGTTGCCTGAATCAGGTCAAGCGTCGCCCGGTGGTCGGTGTCGGTCTCCCCGGGGAAGCCCGCGATCACGTCCGCGCCGAGCCCGAAGACCGGGAGGCGCGCCGCCAGCCAGTCGAGGCGCGCCCGATACGATTCCGCCGTGTACCAGTGCCGCCCCATGCGACGCAGCACGCGGTTCGAACCCGACTGCAGCGGGGCATGCAGGTGCGCGGCGACGTGGCGCGGCGCCTCGATGAGCAGGTGCGCGATGCGATCGTCCACCTCGGTGGCCTCGATGGACGAGAGCCGGAACCGGACGTGGGGGACGGCGTTGATGAGGACTTCCAGAAGGTCGCCCACAGGCGTTACCCGTGGCGGGTCGCCCGCCGTGGCATCCCGCCCGTAGGTGCCGATGTGCACGCCCGTCAGCACCATCTCCGCATGATGCTCGGCCAGGGCCTGAGCCTCCCGCACCAGCTCGGCCACCGGGCGCGAGCGGTTCGCGCCGCGCGCGATGGTGGTCGCGCAGAACGTGCAGTGCTCGTCGCACCCGTCCTGGATCTTGAGCCACGCGCGGGCGTTGGTGCGGAACCGCCGCAGGACCGGGTCCACCCGGGACGCGGCGTATCCGGCGGCCCGCAGCACGGCGGCGGGGTCGGCGCCACCGACCACGGCGCGTACCGACGGCAAGGCCGCGACCGTGCCGTCGTCCAACGCCGCGGCGCACCCCATCACGATGGTGTCGATCTCCCGGCCGCGCGCCAGGCGTCGCACGAGCGTGCGGAGCTTGGCTTCGCTGGTGTGCGTCACCGTGCACGAGTTCACGACGGCGAGATCGGCGTCCGCCGGGTCGTCCACGGCCACCGCGCCCCGGTCGGCGAACGCCTGGCGGACCAGCTCGGTGTCGTATTGGTTCGCGCGGCAGCCGAAGGTGTGGAAAAAGACCTTCACGGCCGGACGGTGATCCCCACGAGCGCGGTCCAGACCCGCTCGCTCAGGCCGCCGCCCTCGCGCTCCAGGCGCTCGACCCCGATGTCCACGATGCCCCGCCCGCCGGAGAACCGAAACCCCGTGCCGGCGGCGAGGCCGAGCTCGGTCGGCGCCTCGGCGCCGGGCCCGAACGGGACGCGGCCGCGGCGGACCCCCACGCGGAGCGGGAGCGACGGGCGGCCGATCTCCGCGCCCAGGGACCACTCGAAGGTGTCGTGCGCGTCGAGGCCGGCGGCGCGCCAGGTGCGCCGGTG
>JBOHSV010000229.1:0-2595 GCA_050921735.1 Gemmatimonadales bacterium
CGCCACACCGCCGGGGCCGCGGCGTAGCCACCGGTCCCGATCACGATCGCCGGCCGCTCCTGCGCCAGCACTCGGCCCACCGCGCGCCACAGCGGTACGAGCAGGAGCGGCCAGCGCGCGTTGCGCCACCACGCGCGCCGGTACACGGGCTCCAGCGGCAGGAGGTGGTGGCGGTAGGGGTATCGCGGGAGCAGCGCCGCCTCGATGCCCCGTCGCGCGCCCACCAGCACCGGCTCGACGTCGGGGCGCAGCTCGCGCACCGCCCGCGCGAGGGCCAGCGCGGGCATGAGGTGGCCCCCCGTGCCCCCGCCCGCGAAGAGAATCTTCACCGCCACGCCCCACCGCCCCCAATGCGCATTTATCTCTTCCCCCGCGCCTGCCCGATGGACACCAGCGCGCCCGTCGCGACGAGCGACACGAGCAGGCTGGAGCGGCCGTACGAGATGAACGGCAGCGTGACGCCGGTCGCGGGCAGGACGGCGAGACTCACGCCGATGTGCAGGAGGGCGGTGAGTCCGATGAGCGCGGTGAGCCCGGTGGCGAACAGCTGGCCGAACAGGTCGGGCGCCGTGCGCGCGATGCGGAAGCCGGCCCACACGTACACCCCGAACAGCGTGGCGATCGCCAGCACGCCCACGAACCCCCACTCCTCACCGATGGTGGAGAAGATGAAGTCCGAGTAGGCGTAGGGGAGGTACCCGAGCTTCTGCTGGCCCTGCCCGAATCCCACGCCGAAGAATTGTCCCTGGCCCAGGCCCACGAGCGACTGGTGCACCTGCCACGTGGCCTCGGACGGCGCGTCGCCCGGGTTGAGGAAGGTCAGGATGCGGGCCAGGCGATACTGCGCGCTGGCCACGGCGCCGTACAGCAGGGGGGTCGCGAGCACGGCCACCATCAGGAAGTGCCCGATCCGCGCGCCGGCCGTGAACAGCACCACGCCGGCCAGCAGCGCCACGAGCAGGGCCATCGAGAGATTGGGCTCGAGGAAGATCAGCAGGGTCAGCGGCCCGAGGATCACGAGGACCGGCAGGATGCCCCGCCGGAACGTCCGGATGTCCTCCCCCTTCTTGGCGGCGAGCATCGCGGTCCACGCCACCACGGCGAATTTGGCCAGCTCGGAGGGTTGGAGGGTGACAATGCCGAAGTCGACCCAGCGCCGGGCGCCGTTGATGCTGGGCGCGATCGCGTGCGTGAACGGCAGCAGCAGGATGATCAGCAGGACGGCGATCACGCCCAGCAGGGGCCAGGCGCGGCGCCGCCACCCGTGATAGTCCGCGTGCGCCACGACGAGCGCCAGGACGCCCCCCACGGCGGCGCCGATCGCCTGTCGCAGGGCGAAGCTCACGCCCACCTCGCTGCCCGACACCGTGGCCACGCTCGACGCGCCGTACACCGCGGCGAGGCCGAACACCACCAGCACCGCGGAGACCACGACCAGCAGGCGCGTTTCCCACCGGGCGTCCGTCCTCACAGCGCCTCCACCAGCCGGCGGTACGTCTCGCCCCGCTCCTCGTAGTTCGCGAACATGTCGTAGCTCGAGCAGGCGGGCGACAGCAGGACGGCATCCCCCGCGCGCGCTGCGCGCCGCGCCCGGGCGAACACGTCGGTGAAGGCCTCGCCGCGCTCCACCGCCACCGCCGAGCCGAGGTCCTGCGCCACCAGCGGCCCCGCCTCGCCGTACGCGATCACCAGCCGGCAGCGGTCGCGCAGCAGGGGGCCCAGGCGCGTGTACGGCTCACCCTTGTGGCGCCCGCCCAGCAGCAGGACGAACGGGCGCTGCATGGCGGCGATCGCCACCGCGGTCGAGGCGACGTTCGTGGCTTTCGAGTCGTTGATCCAGAGCACGCCGGCCACCTCCCGAACCGGCTCCAGCCGGTGCGGCAGGCCGCGGAACGATCGCAGGCCGGCGGCGATCTCCCCTGGCCCGACGCCGGCCGGGCGTACGGCGAGTGCCGCGGCCAGCGCGTTCGCCACGTTGTGGTCCCCCAGGAGGGGGAGCTCGGCGCGCGGCAGCAGCTCCCGGCCCTCCAGCATCAGCCGCGCGCCCGCCGCGTCGAACCAGCCCTCGACGGGGCGCGAGAGGGAGAAGTGCGCCCGCGTCCCCGCGGCGCCGGCCGCCAGCGCCAGGACGGCCGCATCGTCGGCGTTCAGGACCCACGCGCTGCCGGCCGTGGCGTTGCGGAACAGGATCCGCTTGTCCCCGTAGTACGCGTCCACCGACGGGTACCGGTCGAGATGGTCGGGCGCGAGGTTCGTCACCACGCCCACGTCAGGGGCGAAGCTCGGGCTGTCGTGCAGCTGGAACGACGAGACCTCGACCGCGAGCCACTGATAGCGGTCGCCCGACGTGGCGATGTCGGACAGCGGGCGCCCGATGTTCCCCGCTTCCGTCGCCGGGAGCCCGGCCGTCCGCAGCAAGTGCGCCACGAGCGCCGTCGTGGTCGTCTTGCCGTTCGTTCCGGTCACGGCGATGACGCGGGTGCCTGCGAGCGCGCGACACCCCAGGTCGAGCTCGGAGACGATCTCCACCTGCGCCTCGCGCGCCGCCGCCACCGCCGGGGCGTCGGGCGGCACGCCGGGCGACAGCACGACGGC
>JBOHSV010000230.1:0-1825 GCA_050921735.1 Gemmatimonadales bacterium
CCGGTCGAGCGCCGGCCGTTCCGCTTCGCCGGCGCGGAGTACCGCAACGTGGTCGCCACCAGGACCGGCGGCGATGCCGAGCGGCCGCGCGTCCTGATCGGCGCCCACTACGACACGGTCCCCGACACCCCGGGCGCGGACGACAACGCCAGCGGCGTCGCGGCCCTGCTCGAGGCGGCGCGGCTGCTGGCGCCGGCGGCGCTGGATGCGACCGTGGAGCTCGTCGGATTCACCCTCGAGGAGCCGCAGGGCGTGCGCTACCGGGTGGGGAGCGACGCCTACGCGAGGGACGCCCGGCGCCGCGGCACGCGCTACGCCGGCGCGTTGATTCTCGAAATGGTGGGCTACACCGACCCGCGGCCGGGCGCACAGCACGTGCCGGCCCTGCTCTTCTGGAAGCGGGTCCCGCGGACCGGGACGTTCCTCGCCGCCACGGGCGACGGCCGCTCGTCCCGCCTGCTCCGGGTGTTTGCCCGGGCGGCCGCCGGCGCGGTTCTCGACCTCCCGGTCGTCACGTTCCGGTCGCCGCTCAAGGGGTGGCTGGTGTTCGATACGCGGCGCTCGGACAACGCGTCGTTCTGGGATCAGGGGTACCCCGCGCTGATGCTCACCGACACCGCGAACCTGCGGAACCCCTTCTATCATACGGCGGGCGACCGGCTGGAGACGCTCGACTTCGGGTTCATGGCCCGGGTGACCGACGCCGTGGTCGCGGCGGTGCGGTGCCTGGCCGGCGCGGCGGTGTGACCGGGATCACGTTTCGGATGTCTTAACGGCGGGCGCCGGCCGACGTCGAACCAGCGGCTTTCATCGAGGTAGACCAGACCATGCGCACGTTCCACCTTCCTTCATTCCTCGTCGCGGCGGCGGTCGCCGTGGCGGCCTGTACCGAGGGCCCGGGCTCCCCCGAGAACCCCGCGCTGGATGCCGCCGAGGCCCAGATGCTGGCCGACGTCGTGGCCGGCGACGTGGCCGGCCTGCCCGAGGCGGCGTGGTACGACGCCACGGTCGGGCCGCCGATGCTCACGGCGCCGGGCCGCACGCAGCATGCCGATTGCGTGACCCGCAGTCCCGATCCCGTGGTGCACAGCGACGACGACCCCGTGCCCGACTCCGTGCGGCTGACCTACTCCGCCTGCGTGCACTCCCGGCCCACCGTCACGGTGGAGCTGAACGGCATCATCGACATCCTCGATCTCCACCCCACCGTCGCCGACCATGCCATCAAGTGGGTCGTCACAGACTTCACCCGCGACGTCACCCAATTGATTTCGGGCGGCACGGTAAGCACGGTGGAGAACGGGACGCGGATCGTCGAAGCCAGCTCGTCGGCGCTGAGCCATCAGCTGATCGACTTCCGGAGCGAGGTGACCTTCCCCGGCGGCGCGACGGCCTCGCACGAGAAGGACTGGGCGACCGCGTTCACGGCGGACGTGGAAGGCTCGATCTCCCCGCGGCAGCCGTTGCCGAGCGGCACCTGGGTGATCGACGGCACGTCCACGTGGAGTCGCGGCGAGCGGAGCGCGTCGCTCGACGTCTCGACCGAAGTCCCGCTGCATTACGACGCCGAGTGCACCGAAGCGCCGAAGTTCGACGCGGGCACGCTCGTGATCGTGATGACGCGGGGCGACCGCACCGCCACCGTGACCATCGAATACACGGCCTGCGGCGAATACAGCGTGACGCGGTCCTAGCGGACCTCGAAGCGGGCTTGTAATCCCTCCGCCGAGCTCGGGCCGACGAACACCCGGAACGCGCCCGGCTCCACTACCGGACGAAGGTCCGGCCCGAGGAACTCGAAGTCGCGCCGCGTGAGCCCGAACTC
>JBOHSV010000231.1:0-6596 GCA_050921735.1 Gemmatimonadales bacterium
GCGCTACGCCCGCGAGCTCAAGCCGGCCGGCGTTCCGCACCTGACCCGCCCGCGGGTGCTGCGCCGCGGGGACGCCCTGCCGCTCGACGACATGACGCGCCGCAACCTCGAGCTCGTCGAGCCCCTCCGGCCCGGCGACCGCGGGGCGACGCTCCTCGCCGTGCTCGACCGCACCGTCACACCCATGGGCGGCCGCCTGCTCCGCCGCTGGCTGCTGGCACCCCTGACCGACCCCGTCGCGATCACCGCCCGGCTCGACGCGGTGGAAGTCCTGTCGCACGGCGCACGCGGCCGGGACCGGCTCCGCGAGGCGCTGGACGGGGTGCGCGACCTCGAGCGGCTCGCCGCCCGGGCGGCGTTGGGGCGGGCCACACCGCGCGAGCTGGGCGCGCTGCGCGATTCCATCCGCCGCCTGCCGGACGTGCGCGAGGCGCTCGATGGGCTGGAGGGGCGGGAGCGGGCGACGCTGCTCGAGGAGGCGGCGGACCGCCTCGATCTGCTGGCCGACCTGGGCGACGAGCTGGCCGGCGCGCTGGTGGACCGGCCGCCGGCTCAGCCGGGGGAAGGCGACGCCATTCGGCCGGGCTACGACCGCGAGCTGGACGAGCTCAAGGACGCGCGGGACGGCGGCAAGCGATACATCGCCGGCCTCCAGGCCCGGGAGCGGGAGCGGACCGGCATCCCCTCGCTGAAGGTCGGGTTCAACAAGGTGTTCGGCTACTATCTCGAGGTGACGCGGCCGCATCTGGACCGGGTCCCGCCCGAATACGAGCGGCGGCAGACGCTGGCCGGCGCCGAGCGGTTCGTCACGCCCGAGCTCAAGACATACGAGGCCAGGGTGCTGGGTGCGGAAGAGCGCATCGCCGCGCGCGAAGCGGAGATCACCGAGGCCCTGCGCGCGCGTGTCGCCGCCGCCGTCGCGCGCGTCCAGGGCACGGCGGCCCTGATAGCCCGGCTCGACGTCCAGGCCGCGCTCGCCGATCTCGCCGTGCGCGAGCGGTACGTGCGACCGGAGCTGAACGATGGCTTCACGATCGAGCTCGTAGCGAGCCGCCACCCCGTGGTCGAGCGAATGATGCCGCGCGAGGCGTTCATCCCCAACGACGTCCGGCTCGACGAGGCGGGGCGGGTCATGCTGCTCACCGGGCCCAACATGGCGGGCAAGAGCACCCTGCTGCGTCAGACGGGGCTGTGCGTCCTGCTGGCGCAGATGGGCGCGTTCGTCCCGGCCCGGCGCGCGGTGATCGGCGTCGTGGACCGGCTGTTCACCCGGGTGGGGGCGTCGGACAACCTCGTGCGGGGCCAGTCGACCTTCATGGTGGAGATGAGCGAGACCAGCGCGATCCTGCACGGCGCGACGCGCAGGAGCCTGGTGCTGCTCGACGAAATCGGCCGCGGCACCTCCACCTACGACGGTGTCGCCATCGCCTGGGCGGTGACCGAGTTCCTCCACAACACGCTCGGCTGCAAGACGATCTTCGCCACCCATTATCACGAGCTGACCCAGCTCACCGAGGAGCTGGCGCACGCGCGCAACTGGAACGTGGCGGTGCGGGAGGTGGGCGAGGAGATCGTCTTCCTCCACCGGCTCGAGCCGGGCGGCGCCGACCGCTCCTACGGCATCCACGTAGGGCGGCTCGCGGGCCTGCCGGCGCCGGTGGTGACCCGGGCGTGGCAGGTGCTCCAGCTGCTCGAGGCCGGGCACCACGTGGCGCGCGAGGCCGCGCCGCCGGCCGGCGCGCCGGACGCCGTCCAGCTGGGCTTTTTCGGGCCGGGGCCGGCCCACCCGCTCGTCCGAGAGCTCGAGGACCTCGACGTCGACGCGCTGTCGCCGCTCGAGGCGCTGAACCGCCTCGCGGCCTGGAAGGACCGCCTCAGGCGGGAGCCATGACCGGACGGGGCACCTGGGTCGGGACGCTGGCGGCGGCCGCGACGCTCGCGTGCGGTGGGGACTCGCCGGGGGACGACCCGTCGCCCGCCTACACGCCGCCGGACGCCGAGGCGCCGGTGGCGATCAACCCCGAGTCGCCCATCCAGTACCCGGCGGCGCTGTACGACCGGAAGATCGAGGGCGATCTGGTGCTGCGGTTGTACGTCGACTCGACCGGCCGGCTGCTCCCCGAATCCACCCGCGTGGCGGAGTCGAGCGGGTACCCCGCGCTCGACTCCGCCGCGCTGGCGGGGTCGGCGGGGCTGCGGTTCGTGCCGGCGCGGCGCCGGGGGATTCCCGTCGCGACCTCGTTCCTCCAGCCGGTCGAGTTCCGCCACCCCGAGGGCGCGGTGCTCCGCGGAGCGCCCTGATGCCGCCGCACGAGCGCCCGTACGCCAACATCGTCGAAACCATCGGCTGGACCCCGCTGGTGCGGCTGAACAAGGTGACCCAGGGCGTCCGCACGCCCGTGTTCGCCAAGGCCGAGTTCTTCAACCCCGGCGGGTCGGTCAAAGACCGGATCGGGATCGCGATGATCGAAGCCGCGGAGCGCGACGGCACGCTCAAGCCGGGGGGGCTCATCGTCGAGGCGACGTCGGGGAACACGGGGGTCGGGCTCGCCATCGCCGCCGCCGTGAAGGGGTACCGCTGCATCTTCACCATGCCGGACAAGATGTCCCAGGAAAAGGCGCGCCTGCTGCGCGCCCTGGGTGCCGAAGTGATCATCACGCCGACCGCCGTGCCCCCCGATCACCCGGACAACTATATCATCAAGGGCCGCGCGATCGCCGCGGCGCACCCCAGCGCGATCTTCGTCGACCAGCATTACAACCCGGTCAACCCCGAGGCGCACTACCGCACCACCGGACCGGAGATCTGGGAGCAGACAGGCGGGCGCGTCACGCATTTCGTGTGCGCGCCCGGCACCGGCGGCACGGTGAGCGGGGCGGGCCGGTATCTCAAGGAGCGCAACCCCAGGGTCCGGATCGTGGCCGGCGACCCCGCGGGATCGATCTACATCGACTACGCGCGCACCCATCGCAAGGCGGAGGGGCGGCCGTACAAGGTCGAGGGGATCGGCGGGGACAAGATCCCGTCGTCGCTGCACTTCGACCTGGTGGACGAGTGGATCGAGGTCGGCGACCGCGAGGCGATGCAGATGGCGCGGCGGCTCGCGCGCGAGGAGGGCCTGCTGGTGGGCGGCTCCACCGGCGTCAACGTGGTGGCGGCCCTGGACGTGGCCCGCCGCCTGGACGACCGCGATGCGCTGGTGGTCACCATCCTGTGCGACACGGGCGAGCGCTACCTCTCCAAGGTCTACTCGGACGAGTGGCTGCAGGAGAATCAGCTGCTCGAGGCCGAGCGCGTGACCGTCGCCCGCATCCTGGCCGCGAAGGAGAACGGCGCGCCCCCGCTGATCCACGTGGGGCCCGGCGCGACGGTGCGCCAGGCGCTGAATCTCATGAGCACGTACAACGTCTCCCAGCTGCCCGTGATCGACGGGACCGAGGGGGTGGGGGCGGTGTCCGAGCAGGCGCTGATGGCGCGCGCGCTCGAGGATCCGGCGTCGCTCGACCGGCCGGTGAAGGAGCTCATGGACCCGCCGTTCCCGGTGGTGGACACGGACTATCCGGCCGACCGGCTCGGCGCGCTGCTGTCCCGCGAAACGCCCGCCGCGCTGGTGCGGCGCGAAGGGAAGATCGCGGGGATCGTCACGCGCTACGACCTGTTGCACCAGCTTGCGGGAATCCGCTGATGCGGATCACCGTGATCACGGGCGGCGCGACCGCCGAGCGGGCCGTGGCCTTCGCGGGTGCGGCCCAGATCACGCAGGCGCTGCGGGCCCGGGGGCACGACGTTCAGGTCGTGGACACCGTGACTGGCCTGCTGGCTCCGGAAGCCGAGCGCGTTCTCCTGTCCGACAGCGTCGGCCGGGAACCACCGGCGGCCGACGACCTGGACGCGCGCGAGCGGGCGATGCTTTCGAACGGGCTCGCGGACCTGCCGGCCGTGCGAGACGCGGACGTGCTGTTTCCCTGCATCCACGGCGGCCGCGGGGAGGGGGGGACGCTCCAGGCGGTGCTCGACGTGATCGGGGTCCCCTACACCGGGAGCGACGCGCTGGGAAGCGCACTCGCGCTCGACAAGGACCTCTCGAAGCGCCTGTTCCGCGCCGCCGGAGTCCCCGTCCCGGCCTGGTTCATGGCGCCGGTCGCGCCGGAGGACGTTACTACGGCGCTGGGGTGGCCGGTGATCGTCAAGCCCTCCAAGCAGGGCTCCACCGTGGGCCTGACGCTGGTCAAGCAGGCCAAGGACCTGGACGATGCCATCGCCCTGGCGCGCCGGCACGACGACGAGGTGATGGCGGAGCAGTTCATTCCCGGGCGCGAGTTCACGGTCGGCGTGCTGGGCGACGTGCCGTTGCCGGCAGGGGAGATCGTGCCACGGCACGAGATCTTCGATTACGAGTGCAAGTACACGCCCGGCATGACGGACGAGGTGTTTCCCGCCAGGGTCGACACCACCCTGGCCCGCCAGCTCCAGGAGCTGGCCCTCCAGGCCCATCGCGCTCTCAAGCTGGGCGGCTACTCGCGCGTCGACTTTCGGGTGAGCCCCGAAGGCGACATCTTCTGCCTGGAGGCCAACAGCCTCCCGGGCATGACCCGGCTGAGCCTGTTCCCGCAGGCGGCGCGCGCGGCCGGGATGGACTACGGCGAAATGTGCGAGCGGATCTGCGCGCTCGCCGGGCCCGGGAACCCGGGGAGGCCGACCGGGGGATAAGGAAGAAGAGAGCGCACGATGGGCCCGCAGCGGATGTTCGGCATGTCCCTCTGGGTGCGGCGGCTGCTGGTCGCCAATCTTGTCGTGTACCTGCTCCAGGTGACGATCTTCGCCGGCGACTGGTTCGTGGTCGCGTTCGGCTTCGATCCGCTCGCGGCGCTCGACCGCCCGTGGACTTTCCTGACGTACCTGTTCCTCCACGGCGGGCTGCTGCATCTCGCCTTCAACCTGCTCGTCCTGTTCATCTTCGGCGCGCCCGTGGAAGAGCGCCTGGGCAGCGGGGCGTTCATCGGCTACTACCTGCTGTGCGGCCTAGGCGGCGCCGCCCTGTCCTACGCGCTCGCGCAGGTCATGCAGGTGGGCCTGACGATCGGCGCCTCGGGAGCGGTGTACGGCGTGCTGCTCGCGTTCGCCTGGTTCTGGCCCGACCAGCGGATCTTCGTGTTCCCGTTGCCCGAGCCGATCGCCGTGAAATGGGTCGTGGTGTTCCTCGTCGCCCTGTCCCTGATTCTGGCCCGGTTCGGCGGAGGCGACGGCGTGGCGCATCTGGCCCACCTCGGCGGGTTCGGTGCGGGTTTCCTCTATCTCAAGACCCAGGACTGGCGACTCGGGCGGGCGGAGCGGACGCTGCGCCGCGTGTCCGAGCCCGGCGTGCTGGTCCATCAAGCGGGGCAGGCGGTCAGGCGGTCGGCCGCTCGAGAGGTTCGTGACCGCCCGGCCGCCCGGCCGCCCAACCGCCCGCAGGCGGAGATCGACCGCGTGCTGGACAAGATCTCGGCGGGCGGGATGGCGAGTCTCACGCCCGCCGAGCGCAAGTTCCTGACCGAGATGAGCAGGAAGATGCGCGGCCGCGACTGACGGGACCGCGCGCGCCGCCGCGCGCGGTGAGCGGTGCCCGGCCGGATGTCAAGTCGTCGTTCCCCGCGGCCGACTTCCGACTGCGTGGACGCGCGCTTGTGGGCGCGGCGGGCGGTTCCCAAATTGGGGCCGTTCACCTCGCCATGCTCGTCAATCTCGTTCCTGAGTTTCGCGCCTGCCTCGAGGCGCCCGATCCCGGCACCGCGTATCACGACCACCTCGACCGCCACCGCCCCGCCCTCGCCGCCTACTGGCACAACTACGTGCTCGATCTCGACTCGCCCCACGCCGAGCGGGTGGCGGCCGACGCCCTGCGCGCCGAGCGGAGCGATCTGTGGCGGCTGCTCCAGGAGGTGGATGTGGTGGCCGTGGCGGAAGAGGCGCTGCAGCGCGCCCGTGACCGGCTCGAGGCCGATTGTCCGGTCGACCTGTACGTGATGGTCGGCGTGGGCGCGGCCAACGCCGGGGAGCTGGTGGTGGACGGCCGGGGGATCGCGTTCGTCTGCCTGGAGCATTTCACGGGGCGGGCGAACCCGGAGACGCACGGGCTGGGTCTGGCGCCGCGCCTGCTGGCGCCGTGGATCGCGCACGAGGTGGCGCACGTGGTGCGCTACACGTCGCCCACCAGCCGGGCCGATTTGCGGCGCCTGGTGGCCGAGCAGGGCGGGTACTACGACTATTGGGAGACGGGGAGCCGGGCGCCGCTGCGCGAGCTCCTGGTCAACGAAGGTGTGGCGGTGGCCGCGGCGCAGGCCGCGGTCCCGGGGTTCGAGCCGTGGGACTATCTGGGGTACACGCGGCGCCAGTACCGCCGCATCCGGGAGCTCGACGCGTTCCTGCGGCGCGTGAGCGCCGCGGAGCTCGACGCGTCGGGGCTGGGCCTGCGGCTCCGTTATCTCGCGGGCGGCGTACGCCCCGCGGCCCGCCAGGTGGGCGCCAAGACCCTGCCCGAGCGGTCCGGCTACTATCTCGGCCTGCGCCTGGCCGAGAGCTGCGTCGCGGAGCGCGGCATCGCCCGGGCGGTCCG
>JBOHSV010000232.1:0-2936 GCA_050921735.1 Gemmatimonadales bacterium
GACTACTACACCGGCGTCCATTTCGAGGTGTTCGTCGCGGGCGCCGGCGCCGCCGTCGGCGCGGGCGGCCGCTACGACGACCTCATGGGCCGCTTCGGCCGCCCCCTCCCCGCCGTCGGGCTGGCGCTCGACATCGGCGCCCTGGCGGAAGGCCTCGCGTGAGCCTCACGGTCGCGCTCGCCAAAGGCCGCCTGCTCGAGCCCGCCGTGGCGCTGTTCGGCCGCGCCGGCGAAGCGCCCCCCCACGGCCCGGACACCCGCCGCCTGCTCGTGCCGTCCGCCAGTGGCGCGCTGTCGTTCCTGTTCGTGAAGCCCGCCGACGTCCCCGTCTACGTCGAGTCCGGCGCCGCCGACCTCGGCGTCACCGGCACCGACGTCCTGCGCGAGCTCGCGCCGGACGTGCTCGAGCCCCTGGCCCTGCCGTTCGGGGCCTGCCGCCTCGTGGTCGCCGGCCCGGCCGCGATGGCGTATCCCGCGCTCGACGGCGGAGTGACACCGCGGGTGGCCACGAAGTACCCGCGCCTCACGCGCGCGTTCTTTGCCGAGCAGGGGCTCGGGGTCGAGGTCGTCGGGGTGAGCGGCAGCGTCGAAGTGGCGCCGCTCCTCGGCCTCGCGCACTGGGTCGTGGATCTGGTCGATACCGGCCGCACCCTGCGGGAGAACGGGCTCGTGGAGCGGGCGACGATCCTCGACGTGGGGGCGGTCGTGGCGGTGAATCGGGCCAGTCAGAAGCTCAAGCTCGACCGCCATCAGGACCTGCTGGACCGGCTCCGAGCCGCCGCCCGGGCGGGTTAACCCCCGACGGATCGCTTCGCGAGCTCCACGGCCAGCTCCAGCGCCGCCCGCATCGATCCCCAGTCCGCCACGCCCTTCCCCGCGATGTCCAGCGCCGTGCCGTGATCCGGCGCGGTTCGCGGGAACGGCAGCCCCAGGGTCACGTTCACGCCCTTGCCGAACCCGGCGACCTTCACGGCGGTCATCCCCACGTCGTGGTACGGCGCCAGGACCGCGTCGAACTCGCGACGGAGGGCCCGCACGAACACGGTGTCGGCGGCGAGCGGTCCCGCCGCTTCCAGCGCCTCCGCAGCGGGGCGGAGCACGCGGTCGTCCTCGTCGCCGAACAGGCCCCCGTCGCCCGCGTGCGGATTGAGCGCGCACACCGCCAGCCGCGGCGCGTCGATGCCCCACCAGCGCCGGAGGGCGTCGCGGGTGATCCGACCCGCCCGTACCACCCGCTCGGTGGTGACCGCGGCGGGGACGTCGCGCAGCGGGAGGTGCGTCGTCACCAAGACGACACGCAGGGCGCCCGCGGCGAGCATCATGGCCACCGGGGTCCCGCCGGTGAGGTGGGACAGGAGCTCCGTCACGCCGGGGCAATCGTAGCCCGCCACGCGCAGGGCGCGCTTGTGGACGGGCCCCGTGACGATGGCGTCTACTTCGCCGGCCAGCGCCAGCCGCACGGCGTCCTCGATCGCCCGGCCGGCGATGCGCCCGGCCTCCACTTCGGAACCGACCGCCCCCCGCTCCCCGCTCCCGACCACGACGATCTCCGCCTCCAGCGGGGCCGCGAGCGCCTTGTCCACCACTTCGGGCCCGATCCCGCGCGGATCGCCCACGGTGACGGCGAGGCGGGGGGAGCGGCGCGGGCGCACCGTCACAGCCGGACGTCGACGAACGTCTGGCGGCGCAGCTGATCGAGGTAGTGCTGGAGCGCGAGGTCCTGGCTCAGGCGCTCGCGAATGCGCGGCTTCATGTCCTCGAAGTCCGGCTCGCCCTCCGGCTTGCGCTCCAGCAGCTCGAGGATGACGAAGCGCGGACGCTCGGTGTCCTCGCCCACCGCGAACACCGGCCGCAGTCCCGGGGGCGCGTCCCCGCCGAGCTGGGCGCGGTACTCGGGCGGCAGCTCGGTGAGCGGCGCGTTCTCGGCGAGCTTGGGTTCGTTGGGGTCGGAGAAGCGCCGCGCCAGCGAGTCGAACGGCACGCCGCGGGCGAGGGCGGCGTGCAGCGAGTCGGCCAGGTGGCGGGCCCGCGCGACCTGCTCCGGCGAGATATCGGGCATGATCAGGATGTGGCGCGCCAGCACCTCGCCCGGCTGAGCGCGGTCCACGCGGATGATGTGGAACCCGAACTCCGTCTCGACCGGCGCCGAGATCTCTCCGGGGCGCAGGGCGAACGCGACGTACTCGAAGTTCCGCACCATCACCCCGCGGCGAAACCAGCCCAGCTCACCGCCGGCCGCCCGCGTGCTGGTGTCGTCCGAGAAGCGGCGCGCGAGGTCCGCGAAATTCTCGCCCCCGCTCCGGCGCAGCTCGACCGTCAGCGAGTCGGCCAGATGGAGCGCGCGCCGCCGCGCCGCGCCGTCCGGCTGCGGGACCACGACGATCTGGCGGAACGACACCACCGCCGGGCGCTTCGGCAGCTGGGCCCGGTTGGCCTCCCAGAACGCCCGCATGGCGGAGTCGCTGGGCGGAATGGGTCGGAGTTTCCCCTGGGCCCGCAGGCCCTCGAGCAGGCGCTGCCGCAGGATGGCGCGCCGCTGCTGGTCCGCCAGGTAGCGGCGCCACTCCTCGGCCGAGGCGAAGCCGGCCTGTCGCAGCTCGTTGTGGAACGCCGCTTCGGACGGGAACTGGCGCCGCACGTTCTGGAACGTCTGCTCCACCGCGTCCTGTAGCTCGCGGTCGGTGACGCGGATGGTGGTGTCGCGCTCCGCCTCCTGCACCAACAACCGGTCGTCGATCATCCGCCGGAGCAGGTCGTGCCGCACGGCGTCGCGGGCGGCGGAATCGTCGGGCACCGCGATCCCCTGGGCCCGCAGCTGGATGAGCTGCTCCTCGAGCTGGGACAGCAGGATCGGCCGGGAGCCCACCACCGCGACGATCCGGTCGAGCGCCCGCTGGGCGCGCGACGGGCCCGCGGCTGCGACGCCCGCCACCGCCG
>JBOHSV010000233.1:0-9867 GCA_050921735.1 Gemmatimonadales bacterium
GTTCCGGCCCGTGCCGTGCGACACGCTCGCGCGACCTGCCGCCACGCTGGGCGTCGAGGCGCGGCTCGCGCGGGCGTTCGCGCCCACGCTGCGGTTCGCCCCCGGCGAGCGGTACCTCCCCACGATCCCGTTCTTCACGGCGTGGGACGGCGTGGACAACGACGGCAACGGCCCGACGGATTTCGCCGATTCGCTCGAGGTCACGCTCCCCGGGCCCGGCGGCGCCGGCCCCTCGTGGACGGCGCTGTGGGAGGCGTATCTCGGGTGGCCGGGGCCGGGACCGCGCCCGACGGCGGTGTTCTATCGGGTGTGCGAGCTGACGCGCGGCCAGGCGCACCAGCTGGTCGACTTCCTGAAGAGCGACGAACAGGCGTGGGCCCGGCTCCAGATCGACCACTCGCTCGCGCCGCTGCTCCAGGACACGGTCCGGATCCGGGTCGTGCAGTACTACTTCTACTACGTGCGCGACACGGGGCTCCAGGGGCACCCGCAGGACATCGAGATGGTGTTCGTGCTGGTGCCCGTCGATCCGGCCAAGGCCCGGCGGTTCCACGTCGTGGTGGGAAGCGGACATTCCGACCGGGTGCCGAACAACGTCTTGGTGCGGTTCGCGGATTACGAGGGGCGGCCGGTGGTGGGGCCGGATCTGCACGTGCTCGTCGAGCTGGGAGGGCATTCGAGTGCGCCCGACCGGCCGCCGTACGGGCAATTCACGCCGGGGCTCGACGCCAACTGGCACATGTACGACGTGTGGGGCACGCGCGACGCCCAGGCGGTCGGCGGGACGGGCTTCTCCGGCGCGTACGAGTCGGAGATGACGTTCGTGCGCGACTCGCTGGGCGCCGTGACGCTGTACCCGCACACGATGGACCTGGCCGCTCGCGAGAAGATCTATGGCGGCCGGCCGCGGGCCGAGCGCGACACGACGGTCTATCCCTACCGCCTGCTGCCGGTCCTGCCGTTCATGCGACTCTCCCGGGCGCTCGAGCGGCGGCCGCCGGAGCTCGATTCCGTGACGCGCTACGTCGGCGAGATCGAGGACGCGCTCGGCACGCCGGGGCATGCGCGCTTCGCCACGCTCGACCCGGCCGCGCGCGCCGCCGCCGTGCGCTGGATGACGGCGTGGAACCGCGACATGCGCTGGAAGGAGCGGGGCCCGGGCCGTCACGGCAAGTCGCTGGCGCGGGCCAAGCACCGCATCTGGGATCACCAGGCGTACCGCGGTAACCCCACCGACGTGTTCAAGGCCCACCTGTTCCGTCCCACGTTGAACGCGATCCACGGGGCGGGCGACGTGCTGCGGCTCCTGACGTGGGGCGCCGGCGGGCAGCCGGACGACGCCTTCGAGGTCTACGCGGGATTCGTCGTGCCGGCGTTCCGCTCGTACGCCATCCCGGTGCGGCTGCCCGGCTTTCTGGAACTCCAGGCGGGCATGTACTGGCCCGCGCTCGGCGATCTCGACCGGCGCGGCTTCTCCGCCTCGCTCGTGTGGGAGCACCATCGCAACGCGCCGCTCTCGTGGTACAATCGCGTCGCCTGGGTTCCCCGGCGGGCCGAGGTGTTGCGCGACGGCGAGGCCGCCGACTGGATCCTGGGCGCCGGCGTCTCGGTGCTGCCCAGTATCCAGAGGAAGAGCGGCGCGCTCGACCCGTTCAATGCGTTGCGGATGCGCGTGGGCCTGCGCGTGGACTTGAAAGAATGGGACGACGCGCTCAGACGCGTGGGCTGGGAAGTGCAGCTGTCGTTCCGGCAGTGAGTGGATGATTCCGTGCCATGCCCCCGCCCCCCGCCGTGGGGTACGGGGCCGCAGTCGCGGCGTCGCGCTAGTCCCACGAGACCCGTCGTCTGCGCCGTCACCAGTGGGGGACTCAGTCTGGGTTCCCCCTCTCCCGAAGGGAGAGGGGGTCAGGGGGTGAGGATCGCAGCGTCAGCACCGTGATCTCGGGCGGCACGAAGACCCGGATCGGCACCCCCACCACCCCGATCCCGCGGCTCACGTACAGCTGGCCCGCGCCCTGCCGAAAGTGCCCCATGACGTACTTCGTGATCAGCCGCCCCGCCGACCAGCGGAGGCCGGGGATGTAGAACTGCCCGCCGTGGATGTGGCCCGCGAGCGTCAGCGGAATGCCCAGCGGGGCGGCGGCGTCGAACGCCCCGGGGCGGTGGGCCAGCAGGATCTTGAACGTCTCGGGCGGGGCGGCGCGCAGCGCCGCCCGCACGTCGTCGCGCTGTGGGTCGTCCGTCCGCCAGTTGCGCGGATCGTCGATGCCCAGGAGCGCCAGCGTCGCGCCGCCGCGCTCGATCACGTGCGCGCCGTTCCGCACGAAGACCTGCCCGGCGTCGCGCACCCCGCGGATGACCGCGTCCTCCCCGGTGTAACGGTCGTGGTTGCCGATCACCGTCACCACGCCCAGCGGCGCCGTGAGGTCGCGGAACGCGCGCGTGTAGGGCGGCACGTACGACGCGGAGATGTCGATCATGTCTCCGGTTTGCACGATCAGCTCCGCGCCCAGCCCGCGCGCCCGAGCCACCAGCGCCCGCATCTGGTCTTCCTCCATGTGGATGCCGGCGTGCACGTCCGAGAGGTGCAACATCGTGAGACCGTCGAGGCCCGACGGCAGGTCGGGGAACGACAACGTCCGGCGCGTTACTTCGGGCATCCGCCGGGCGCTCCAGATGCCGTACGCCGAGACCGCCGCGCCGGCGGCGAAGTAGGTGTACGTCGCGCGGGCGAGGAACTGGCGGCGGGAAAGCAGGCGGTGGGGCGGGCCGGCGGTCGGGCGGTCTGCCGCGCGCCGCAACAACCAGCCGCCCAACCGCCCGCCCGCCCGGCCGACGATGTATACCGCCACCAGAGCACAGAACACCCACCCCAGGAACTGCCAGGCGACGAACGGGGCGATGTACGGGATGCGCCCGATCCCCCAGAACCGCCCGCCCATCACCCGGTCGGCGACGGCGAGCCATGGAAGGTTGGCGACGAGAAACACCGCCGCGAGCACGAGGCGCACCGTCCGAGCCTGCCGCGGCCGGGCGGGGTCGGGGAGCCGCTGCCGCAGATACAGGTAGATGAGAACCTGCGGTGCAAGGAAGAGCGCGAGATACAGGAAGCCGGCCATCAGGGGTCACCCATCGCGTGACCCCGTTGTACGTCGGGCGGGGGCCGATTGTTGCAGAGTGGGCGGCGATGGCCCGTTTCGTCGATCCGAGGGTAATACCTGGAACGACGGTCCCCTGGCCCTCCGTCGGACGCAGTCAACCGCAACCCTAACCGGGAGGGACTCATGGAAGCCCGCGTCGCATCGCAGTCACAGTCGTTTCGACTTCAGCAGCGGATGGCAGAGGCGAATATCTCGCATGGCCAGGAGGTAAGGGCCGATCTGTCCACCGTGAGGGTCCTCGCGCTGGCGGGAGCCCCCGACGGCCAGATCTTCTTCTGCAACATGGGACCCATTCGGGTCACGCAGATCCTGCATCCGGGCGACGGTCGCCCGGCACCGGGCGACGTGAGCGTGGAAGGTCTCGAGGTTCCCGCCTCGGGGACTTACGACCTGCTCGACGCCCTGGTCTCCTCCAACGGCGACATCCGGGTCGTGGTGGACGAAAAGACGCGCATCGTGCCCGCGGCCGACCCGGCCGAGGCGGGTTTCGCCGAGGCGCTGCGATATGAGGCGCCGGCACGGGCGATGGCGGATTGAGGCAGGGGCAGCGCGACGCTCAGGCCAGGGCGCCCTCTGGCCTCGTCGCGCTCAGCCCCATCTCCTCCAGAAACCCACTCCCCCCCGCCTCCCGCCCGAACCGCAGGTCCACGCGCGTGAGCACCAGCCGGTCGCGCGCCCGCGTCATCCCCACGTACAGCAGTCGGCGCGCCTCCTGAATCTCGTCCTCGCGATTCTCGACCGACGCGTAATAGCCGGGCAGCTGAAAGTCCTCCACCCCCACGACGTACACGCGCGAAAACTCGAGCCCCTTGGTGGAATGCAGCGTCAGCAGGTTCACCCGATCGGCCGCGGCCTCGACCCCCTCCCACGTCGAAAGCGCCACGCGCTCGAGCAGCCGATCGATGGACTCCGCGAGGCTCGGCGCGTCGTCGCCTGCCATGAGTGCCCGCAACCGCGCGACCGCGGCGGGATAGCGCTGCGCGGGGTCGGGCTCCGCGTGGAGGCGCGCCAGCAGCTCCTTGCCCCCCAGCCGGGCGATGACCTCATCGAGCGGCGGCGACGCCACCCCCGTGCGCTCCCGCTCCGCGGCGTAGAACTCGAGCGCCTCGCCGTAGCGCCCGAGCGTGAAGAAGCGCGCCAGCCGAAACAGTATCCCCCGTTCGCCGTCCGCTTGCGTGTGCCCCTCGACCGCGAGCGCGAGGCCGAGGTAGTCGAGCAGGTTGACCAGCACGGCCTTCCGCGCGCGCGTGATCCGCTCCCGCTCGAGCTCGCGGAACACCGCCGCCAGCGTGACCGCGTCGTCCAGCGCGTGATGGGTGCGCCCCGGGTCGATGCCGAAACGGGCCGCGAGATCCGGTAGCTTGCCGCTGCCGCGCGCCAGCGATCGCGCGAGCGGGAGGGTGTCGTAGAACACCAGCCCGTCCACGCCGTCCATGCCCGCCGCCAGCCGCCGCAGCACCGGGATGTCGAAGTGCTGCCCGTTGTGGGCGATCAGCACGTCCTTCCCCACGAACGCGCGGAAATCCGGCCAGACCTCCGCGAACGTGGGCGCGTCACGAACGTCCCCGTCCGAATAGCCGTGCACCCTGGTGGCTGCGGGGACAATCGGTCGTGCCGGCCGGACGAGCCGCTGGAAACGGTCAACGATGTCCCCATCCTCCACGCTCGCTGCTCCGATCTCGACGATTTCGCACGTCGCGGCGTCATTGTCCGTCGTCTCCAGGTCGAACGTGACGAACGAGCGCAGCCCCGTGTCGAGCCCCGGCGCCTCCAGCAGCTGCAGGCCCTTGAACAGCGCGAGCACGAGCCCCATCTCCCCGCCGTCCTTAGCCCGGAGCACGACGTCGCCCTCTCGCACGTCGCGGGGGATTCCCGCCGACGGGACGTGCCGCAGCCCCGCGGCCACGAGCATGCCGCGCAGGGCGATTTCCGTGCCGCCCTGGGGCTCGATCCAGATCGTCCGCTCGGCCGCGATCGCGGGCCCGAGGCGCTGCGCCAACCGCACGGCGTCCGGGACCTCGGCCGGGTCCGTCAGCTCGTCGTGGCGGTCTTCCAGCGCGTTGCGGTAGGGACCGACGCTCTGCGACAGCAGCTCCTCGATCAGCGCCGGGAGCGAGCGATCCGAGCGGGCGAGGGCCGTGAGGTTCTCGACCTGATACACGAACCGCCACAGGCGCCGGGTGTCCGGATCGTTCCCGGGGCGTGCTCGCGCCAGGCGCCGCATCGCCCCGAGTACGTCGCTCGCGTCTCCGGCCAGCGCGCCCTGCACCTCCTGCAACAAGTGCTCCGAAAACACCAGCCGCGCGAGCGCCTCCAGGGCCACCGGATCGTGCGGGTCCCGCATCACGCGGAGCGCCGCGATGACGTAGCCCGCCACCGGGTCTTCGGCCAGCGAGCGCCCGCGCGCCAGCCGGCACGGGATGCCGGCCCGCACCAGTCGGCTCTCCAGGTACTCCCCCAACCGGTGCTGGGGGTAGAGAATCGCGTAGTCGCCCCACGCGAGCCCCGAGACGGCGCGGTCGCGCTCGAGGTCCTGCAACAGCCAGGCGGCCTCGGCGCCCTCGTCGGGAAACCCCACCGCGCGGACCTCGTGCGGGGACTCCCGCTCGGCCGTGAGCGCCTTGTCGAACAGCTGGGGGTTCTGGGCCAGCACGCGCCGGGCGGTCTCGAAGATCTGGCGCGAGCAGCGGCAGTTCTTGTCGAGCACGATAGGCCGGGCGATCCCGAACTCCTCGCGGAACCGGGCCAGCACGCGGGGGTCGGCGCCGGTCCACGAGAAGATGGACTGCTCGTCGTCGCCCACCGCGAAAAAGTTGCGGTGCGGCTCGGCCAGGCGGACCAGGATCTCGTACTGCGCGGGGTTGAGGTCCTGGAACTCGTCCACCAGCAGGTAGTCCCACCGCGCCGCGAGCGCGCGCTCCACGTCGGGGTTGTCGCGCAGCAGTCTCCTGGTCCGCTCGATCAGGTCGTCGAAGTCGAGCAGGTTGCGCCGCTCCAGGTGGCGCGCGTACTCCGCGAACAGCCGCTCGTCCCCCGCCGTGAGGGTGTGGTCCTGCAACCGCCGGCGGCCGAACAGCGTGAGCAACGCGCCCCGCCGCTTCGGATGGATGTTCATGCGGCCCAGCACCGTTCGCTGATAGGCCTCGTCCGCCACGCCGAAGCCCCGGCGCAGGCCCGCCGCCTCGACGTGCTCGCGCAGGATGCCGAGACACATGGCGTGCAGCGTCCCCCTCGTCACCTCGTGCGCGCGGTCGCGCAGCGTCCCCTCCAGGCGGTGCGCGATCTCCTCGGCGGCCTTGTTGGTGAAGGTCACCGCGCAGATCCGCGCCGGGCTGAAACCGAGCGTGCCGATCAGATGGTGGATGCGCCCGATGAGGCAGAACGTCTTGCCCGCGCCGGGTCCCGCCACGACGAGCAGCGGCCCCAGGGGGGCTTCGATGGCCAGGCGCTGCTGGGGGAGAGGCTCGTGGTCCATGTAGCGCGGTCCTGCGTCAGCTCCGGCGCCGCGCCGCCGCCGGAGCAGCCCGCTCCACCAGCCAGCGGAACAGCCGCTGCTGTCGCTCGTCCTCGTGCGCCGTCTCCTCGGGGTGCCACTGCACCGCGACGAGGTCCGCGTGGCCGTCGAGCTCCAGCGCCTCGACGGTCTCGTCGTCCGCCCAGGCGACCGGGCGCAACCCGCGGCCGAGCCGGCGCGGCGCCTGATGGTGCATCGAGGACACTTCGAAGGCTGTGGCGTCGAGCACTGCCGCGAGCCGGCTATCGGGCGCGACGCGCACCGCATGACTCGTGCTGCGGCCGGAGCCGGCGCGGTGCGCCGTGCGCTCCGAGCCGGCGTCCGGGAGGTGCTGCACCAGGTCGCCGCCCAGCGCCACGTTGACGATCTGCAGACCCCGGCAGATGGCGAGAACCGGAACCGCCCGGGCCAACGCCTCCCGCGCGAGGGCCAGCTCGAAGGCATCTCGCTCCGGATCGACCCCGTACGCCTCCTCGTGCTGCGTCTCGCCGTAGCGGGAGGCTTCGATATCTCCCCCGCCCGAGAGCACCAGGCCCTCCAGCCGTTCGGCGAGCCCCGCGGCCTCCGCGTCTGGCGGCAGGATCACGGCGTGACCCCCCGCCCGCCGCACCGCCGAGACGTAGGTCACGCCCAGGCCGTAGCGCCGCGGGTCGCTCACCCGGCCGTGGCTCGTGATGCCGATCAGCGGCCGGCGTTCAGCCATCCCCATCCCCTCACGTCCGCTCGAAGTAGCGCTCGCGCTCCCAGCAGGTCACGGCCTCGGCGAACTTCCGCACCTCCGTCCGTCCGGCGTGCACGTAGTGTTGCACCACGTCGTCGCCCAGCACGCGGCGGGCGAACTCGCTCGACTCGAATGCCGCGATCGCATCCTCCAGGCTGAGCGGTACGCCCGGCAGGTCCGGCGCGGCGTAGGCGTTCCCGTCGAACGCCTCGGGGAGCTCGAGCTTCCGCTCGATCCCGTCGAGCCCGCTCGCGAGCGTGGCCGCGTAGGCGAGGTACGGGTTCGTGTCGGCTCCGGGAATCCGGTTCTCCACGCGCAGCGACTGACCGTGCCCCACGACGCGGAAGCCGACCGTGCGGTTGTCCGCGCCCCAGACCAGACGGGTGGGCGCGAACGAGCCGGCCTGGTAGCGCTTGTAGGAGTTCACGAACGGCGCGTACAGGATCGCCAGCTCGCGCGCGTGGGCCAGCAGCCCGGCCGTCCAGCGACGGAACACCTCCGACATCGCCCCCGGCGCCTTGGGGTCGTGGAACCGGTTCGTCTTGCCGTCCAGGTCCCACAGGCTCGAGTGCAGGTGACAGCTCGACCCGGCGAGCTTCTCGTGCCACTTCGCCATGAACGTAACGGCCACGCTGTGCAGGGCGGCGATCTCCTTCGCGCCGTGCTTGTAGATCGCGTGCCGGTCGGCCATCTCGAGGAAGTCCGCGTAGCGCAGGTTGATTTCGTGCTGCCCGGGACCCCACTCGCCCTTGCTGAACTCCACGGGGATACCGGCGCCATCCATCGCGTTCCGGATCTCGCGGATCAGCCATTCCTCCTTGGTCCCCTGGAGGATGTGATAGTCCTCGATGTACCAGCCGTAGGTCTCGAGGTCGTGGTAGCGCTTCTTCCGCGCGCCCTCGTATGAGTCGCGGAACGTGTAGAACTCGAGCTCCGAGCCGCCCATGGCCAGGAACTCCATGGCCCGGGCGCGCTCGATCTGGCGCTTCAGGATCCGGCGCGGGGCGACCTCCACCGGCGCGCGCGCGGCGTCCTCGCCCCGGTAGAGATCGGCCAGGACCAGCGCCGTCTTCGGGAGCCAGGGAACGACGCGCATCGTTTCGGGGTCCGGCACGGCGTGGAAGTCGCCGTATCCCTTGTCCCAGCTCGTGAAGGCGTATCCCGGCACGGGATCCATTTCCATGTCGCACGCCAGGAGATAGTCGCACGCGTGCATGCCGTGGGGCGCGATCGATTCGAGAAAGAACTGCCCGGTGCAGCGCTTCCCCATGAACCGGCCGAACATGTCGGGGAACGCGGTCACCACCGTGTCCATCTCCCCGCTGCGCACCAGTTGCTCGAGCCTCGCGAGATCGATCGTGCCCATGGATGCTCAGAAGTAGTTGACGGTGATGCCTCCGTCCACGACGAACGTGGTCCCGGTGACCCAGGCCGACTCGTCCGAGGCGAGGTACAACCCCGCGTACGCCACGTCCTCGGCACGACCGAAGCGGCCGAGCGGGATCCGGTTCAGGCGCAGGGCGCGCTTCGCGGGATCGGAGAGGATCGTCTGGAGCAGCGGCGTCTCGATCGGGCCCGGGCAGATCGCGTTCGCCCGGATGTTGTGGCGTCCGTACTGCACGGCGAGCGAGCGGGTGAGCGCGAGCACGCCGCCCTTCGAGGCCGTGTACGCGTCCTGTGGGACGGTGCACCCCATCAACGCCACGAATGACGCGATGTTCACGATCGCCCCACCACGCGCGGCGAGCAGGGCGGGGACGCCGTACTTGCAGCAGAGAAACACGCCTTTGAGGTTGATCGAGAGAACGCGGTCGAGCATCTGCTCGTCGGTGTCCACGACCGACGTGTCTTCGTCCGGGAAGATCCCGGCGTTGTTGTAGAGGACGTCGAGCTTGCCGAAGGCGCGCACGCCCTCCTGCACCGCGCGCTCGATGTCCGCGGCCCTGGCGACGTCGCCGCGCACCGCCACGACCTGACCCCCCGCCGCGCGCACCTCGGCGACGGTGCGCTCCAGGGCCCGGTCCACGATGTCGGTGGCGACGATCTTGGCGCCCTCTCGGGCGAAGAGCAGGGCGGTGACCTTCCCCATCCCGCTCCCCGCTCCGGTGATCAGCACGACCTTGTCTTCGAGTCGCATCCCGGCCGCCGCAAGGGGGAGGAAAGATAGCCGCGGCCCGGCGTGCGGCAAGCAAGTTCAGGCGTCACCGGTGTTGCTTCGACGCCTCTTGGGCGCCTGGGACGGGCGCTGACTCGAGGGACCTCGGTCCCTCGTACTGGCGCGGTGGGTAGCTCCGATTGAATATTGGGGCCCCCTTGCCACCCGCTGTGTGCCGATGCCGGAGCCGACAACCCAGCCACTCGCCCCACCCCCGCTGCCCCCGCAATCCGATGACGTCTGGTCCGTAGACGAGCGCTCGCTCAAGGCGTTCGGTGAGCAAGTCCAGGCGCCCCCGGCCGACCGTGCCTGGTAC
>JBOHSV010000234.1:0-5174 GCA_050921735.1 Gemmatimonadales bacterium
CGCTCGAATCGACCGCCGACGGCATCCTCGCGGTGGACCGCGAGGGCCGGATCGCCGCCTACAATCGCACGTTCATCCAGATGTGGGGCATTCCGGACTCGATTCTCGAGGCCGGGCAGGACGCCGAAGCGCTGAGCTACGTCCTCAGCCAGGTGCGCGATCCCGAGGCGTTCCGATCGCGGGTCCGGGAGCTGTACGCCCGCCCGGACGCGGAGAGCTACGACGTGCTCGAGTTCAAGGACGGGCGGATCGTCGAGCGGTACTCGCAGCCGCAGCGGATCGGCGGCCGGGCGGTGGGCCGCGTGTGGAGCTTCCGGGACATCACCGCGCGGCGCCGCGCGGAGCGGACGCAGGACGCGGCGTACCGCATCTCCCACGCGACCCTCGCGGCCACGAACCTGTACGAGCTGTTGCGCCGGCTGCACGACATCGTGGGCGAGTTGATGCCGGCGCGGAATTTCTACGTCGCGCTGGTGGACCGCCCGCAGCGCCGCCTCATCTTTCCCTACTTCGTGGACGAGCGCGATCCCGACTCGGCACCGCGGCCGCTGGGGAAAGGCCTCACGGCCTACGTCATCCGCACGGCCGAGCCGTTGCTCGCCACCCCCGACGTCTACGACGACCTGGTGCGCCGGGGGGACGTGGAGCTGGTCGGACCACCGTCCATCGACTGGCTCGGCGTCCCGCTGCGCGTCCAGGACGAAACCATCGGCGCCATCGTCGTGCAGAGCTACGAGCCGGGCGTGCGCTACGGCGAGACCGAAAAGGACCTGCTGGCGTTCGTGTCGTCTCAGGTCGCGCTGGCCATCGAGCGCCAGCGGGCGGCCGAAGCCCTGCGCGAGGGCCGGGAGCTGCTGCACGCCGTCGTCGAAGGCAGCCTCGACGCCGTGTTCGCGAAGGATCGCGAGGGCCGGTACCTCTTCATGAACGCGGTCGCCGCGGCCGTGCTGCGCAAGGACCCGGCTGAGGTCGTGGGGCTTGACGATGCGGAGCTGTTCACCCCCGAGATCGCCGAGGCGTTCGCGGTCGTCGACCGGCGGATCGTCGAGACGGGCGAGATCGTCGTCTTCGAGGACACGGACGCGGCCTGGGGCGGCGGGCACACCTACCTCATCACCAAGGGCCCGCTGCGCCTGTCGGACGGGCGCATCGTGGGCGTCTTCGGCGTCGCGCGCGACATCACCGAGCGCCAGCGGGCCGAGGAGCGGCTGCGCCAGAGCGAGGAGCGCTACCGCCGGTTCATCGAGCAGAGCACCGAGGGCGTGTGGCGCTTCGAGATCCACCCGCCGATCCCCACCGGCGCGGCCGTGGACGCGCAGATCGAGCACTTCTATCAACACGGCGTGCTGGCGGAATGCAACGACGTCATGGCCCGGATGTACGGGCTCGCGTCGTCCCGCGAGCTCGTGGGCGCCCGACCCGCCGACCTCGTGGTGCGGTCGGACCCCCGCAACGACGCGGCGTTGCGTGAGTTCATCCGCTCGGCGTACCGGCTGACCGATGCCGAAACCGTGGAGCGGGATGCGGCCGGGCACGAGAAGGTGTTTCTCAACAACTACGTCGGTATCGTCGAGCACGGCCGGCTGGTCCGTATCTGGGGCACCCAGCGCGACGTCACCGACCAGCGCCGCCTGGCGGAGCAGTTCCGCCAGGCCCAGAAGATGGAAGCGGTGGGCCAGCTCGCGGGGGGCATCGCCCACGACTTCAACAACATTCTCACCGCCATTCTGGGCACCTGCCAGCTGCTCGAGCGGGACCTCCCGCCCCACGCGGCCGGCCTCGAGGACGTCGCCGAGATCCGCAAGGCCGCGCTGCGCGCCGCCGATCTGACGCGCCAGTTGCTGGCCTACAGCCGCCGCCAGGTGCTCGCGCCCAAGGTGCTGGACCTCAACGCGGTGGTGAGCGGCCTGGAGCCCATGCTCCGCCGGGTGCTGGGCGAGGACGTCGAATTCGCAACGGCGCTCGCGCCTGGCCTCGGTGCCGTCCGCGCCGATCCCGGCCAGGTGGAGCAGGTGCTGCTCAACCTCGTCGTGAACGCCCGGGACGCCATGCCCGAGGGCGGCCGGCTCACGCTGGCCACCGCGAGCGTGACGCTCGACGCGCTGAGCGGGCTCGAGCACGTCGGCGCGGCTCCCGGGCCGTACGTGGCCGTCGCCGTGAGCGACACCGGCACCGGTATGCCGAGCGACGTGCGGGCGCACCTGTTCGAGCCGTTCTTCACCACCAAGGAGGTCGGCAAGGGAACCGGCCTGGGCCTGGCGACGGTGTACGGGATCGTGAAGCAGTCCGGCGGGTTCGTCACGGTGACCACCGAGCTGGGCCGCGGCTCGACCTTCCGCGTCCACCTCCCCGAGGTCGAGGCCGAGCCCGTCCCGGACACCCATCCCGCGGAGCCCGCCCGGCTCCGGGGCACCGAGACCGTCCTGCTCGCGGAGGACGAGGACGCGGTGCGCCACCTGAGCCAGCGGGCGCTCGAGCGGGAGGGCTACACGGTTCTGGCGGCCGCGAACGCCTCGGAGGCGCTCACGTGCGTGGAGGGACACGACGGCGCCATCCACCTGCTGGTGACCGACGTCGTGATGCCGGGGATGGGAGGCCGCGAATTGGCGCGTCGCCTCATGGGGGCGCGGCCGGACCTGCGGGTCCTGTATATCTCGGGTTATCCCGGGGAGGCGGTCGTGCAGCGGGGCGCCGTCGCGCCCGGCGCCGCGTTCCTCCAGAAGCCGTTCATGCCGGAAGAATTGGTGAAGCGGGTACGGGAAGTCCTGGACCGGCGGTAGGGCGGTCCAGCAGCTCGCGCAGGCGGGCGAGCAGATCCGCCCGGGACCACGGCTTCCGCAGGAACGGGAGCGCGGGGTCCAGGGGCTCGCGATCGCCGCCAGCGATCCCGACGTAGCCGCTGGCGAACAGGAACGGCATGGCCTTGCCTTCCCGGCGCGCCTGGTCGTGCAGCGCGCGCCCGCTGAGCCGGGGCATCACGACGTCGGTGAGCACGAGGTCGATGGCGGGCCGGTGCCGCAGCACCTCGAGCGCCTCGTGCCCGTCCGCGGCGGCCAGCACCGTATAGCCGGCCTCTTCCAGAATCAGCGTGGTGGCGCGTCGCAGCTGGATCTGGTCTTCGACCACCAGAATCGTCTCGTGCCCACCGCGCGCGGGCGCCGCCTGGCCCGCCGTCTCCACGATGCCGGCGGGCTCCTCCGCCACGGGGAAGTAGACGCGCACGCGCGTGCCGGCGCCCGGCGTGCTGTCCACCTGGATGAAGCCGCCGTGCTGGCGCACGAGGCCGTACACGGTGGCCAGCCCGAGCCCGGTGCCCTTGCCTTGCGCCTTGGTGGTGAAGAACGGCTCGAACACGCGCTGGCGCGTGGCTTCATCCATGCCTTGGCCGGTATCGTCCACGGCCAGGCAGACGTACTCGCGCGTGGCCGCCAGCCCCAGCGTTTCGCGTTGCTCGTCGGTCAGCCACGTGCAGCTCGTCTCGATACGCAGCACGCCCCCGTGCGGCATCGCGTCGCGCGCATTGTTGACCAGGTTGAACAGCATCTGCTCCACCGCGTGCAGATCGGCCTGGACCTCGGCGAGATCCTCGTCGGCGAAGACCAGCATCTCGATGTCCTCAGGGAGCACGCGGCGCAGCACTGCCGCCAGGTCGAGCAGGGCGTGGCCGAGGTGCACGGCCTCGAGACTGAGGCTCGAGCGCCGCGCGAACCCCAACAGCTGGTTGACCATCATCCGGCCGGACAGGGCCGCCGAGATGATGTCGCGGATGTCGGCCTGCTTCTGCGGGCGTGCCGCGGCGAACTCCCTCTGGAGCAGCTCGGCGTTGGCGAGGATGACGGTGAGGAGGTTGTTGAAATCGTGCGCGATGCCGCCGGTGAGCTGGCCCAACGCTTCCATCTTCTGGGACTGCCGCAGCTGGTCTTCGAGCATGCGGCGGTCGGTCACGTCCTCGGCGAACAGCTCGAAGCACTCGATACGACCGTCGTCGTGGCGCACGGCGCGCCCGTACAACCGCACGCGGATCACCTTCCCGTCCCGGCGCGCCCAGTACGTCTCCATCTCGGCCGCGCGCTGGCCGGCCGAGAGGCGGCCCAGATAGCGCTCGCGATCGAGCGGCTCGACGTAAATGTCCGGCTCCCGCACGCCCCCCTCGAGAGCCTCGGCGCTCTCGTAGCCCAGCATCTCGACCAGCGCCGGATTGACGCTCAGGAAGCGCCCGTCGGGTCCCACGCGGTAGATCCCGAAGGGGGCGTGGGCCAGCAGGTGGCGGTTGGCGTCCCCCGACCGTTGCAGCGCCTCCTCCGCGCGGCGCCGCTCGGTGATGTCCGTCGCCACCCCGATGATGCCGCCGATCCGCCCACCCTCCCGCAGCGGCGAGAACCACGCCTCGAACTGCAGGCCGAAGATGTCGACCGTGGCCGAGAACGTTTCGCCCTGCAGCGCGCGCCGCACGTGCCCCAACACGTCCGGGAGATCGGCGAACAGCACGAACGCCGAGCGGCCCACGAGCTGTCCGGGGCGGACGCCCAGGAGGTCCAGCCCCTTCCCCTCGGCGAACGTGAAGTCGCCCTTGCGGTCCAGCGCGAAGAGGATGACCGGAGCGCCCGCGACCACCGTGCGCAGCCGCTCCTTGCTGGCGCGCAGCGCCTGCTCCTGCCGCTCGCGTTCGGTGATGTCACGCGAGTTCACCACGATGCTATAGGCGTCCGGCCCGTCGCGCCGCGCCATCCCGATGGACTCGAGCACGCGCCAGCTGCCGTCCTCGTGCCGGAAGCGGAATTGCGCCGCGTGCGTCGTGCCGGGGCGCCCGATGGCGAGCTGGATCGCCTCGAGCACGTCCCCGAGGTCGTCCGGATGCATGAAGGCGAAGGCCGTCTGGCCGAGCAGGTCGCCCGCCCGGTAGCCGAGCAGGCGCTCCACGGACGGGCTCACGTATCGGAAGACGCCGTCGTCGGTGATGATCGTGACGATGTCCGACGCGTTTTCGATCAGCGACCGGAAATGCTCTTCGCTGCGGCGCAGCGCGTCCTCCACCCGCGCGCGCTCAATCGAGGTCGCCAGCACGTGCGCGACGGCCTGCACGAACAGCACCTCCGGGGTGGTGAACTCGCGCCGGCGGGCCGTGTACGCGCCGAGGACGCCGAACGGCCGCTCCTTGCCATGGATCACCACCG
>JBOHSV010000235.1:0-4749 GCA_050921735.1 Gemmatimonadales bacterium
GCGTACGCGAGCGCGTCGGCCCGGGCGTGGCCGCTCGCGTCCTGGTGCACGGCGAGCAGCGCCGGCACCCCGCGGCCCGCCTGAAACTCGCTGCGCACCAGGTGCCCCGGAGACTTGGGCGCGATCATCGCCACGTCGACCGACGGCGGCGGCGTGATCTCCCGGAAGTGGACGTTGAAGCCGTGCGCGAACAGCAGGGTCCGCCCCGGCCGCAGGGCCGGCGCCACGGCGGCCTCGTACACCGCGCGCGCCTCCTGATCGGGCACGAGCAGCATGATCACGTCCCCGGCCCGGGCCGCGTCGGCGACCGGCCGCACGTCCAGCCCGTCCGCCCGGGCGCGCTCCCACGACGCGCCGTCGGGCCGCAGCCCCACGACGACCCGCGCGCCCGAATCCCGCAGGTTGAGCGCGTGGGCGTGGCCCTGGCTCCCGTACCCGATGACGGCGATCACCCGCTCCCGCAGCCGCGCGGGGTCGGTATCGTCGTCGTAGAACACCCGCACTGCCGGCGCATCCATGGCTTCACCTCCGAGGCAATGGTCGGTCTCGGCGGCGGTGACCTCGACGTCCCGCACGCCGATGATTTTGAGGACCTGCTGCACCACGCGGTCGAGGGCGCCGGCATCGATCGCGGTCACGAACGTGAGCCGCGAGACGCCCGCCGTGCCGCTCGGGCCGACCGCGAGCCGCCCCACCGGCACGTTGCGGCGCCGCAGCACGCCGATGGCGCGGTTGAGCGTCAGCAGCGCGTCGTCGAGCAGGATCGAGACTCTCACACCGCCGCCTCGATCGGCTCGGACAGCGAGCCGCCCGGCGGAATCATCGGATAGACGTTGGCCTCCTGCTCGACCACGAACTCGACCAGCGCCGGCCCCGGCTCGCCATTGGCCCGATCGACCGCGTCCGCCAGCTCGCTCGCGCCGGTCACGCGGTAGCCCGGAATGCCGTAGGCCGCCGCGAGCTTGACGTAGTCCGGGCTCCCGATGGGCGTGCAGGAGTAGCGCTTCTCGTGGAAGAACTGCTGCCACTGCCGCACCATGCCCAGGTACCCGTTGTTGAAGATCGCCATCTTCACGGTCAGGCCTTCCTGCACCATGGTGGCGATCTCGGCCATGTTCATCTGGAACCCGCCGTCGCCCGAGATCGCCCACACCGTCTCGCCCGGGCGCGCCAGGTGCACGCCCATGGCGGCCGGCACCGCGAAGCCCATGGTGCCCAGGCCGCCGGAGGTGATGTGGGTGTTGGGGCGGCGGTAGGGGTACATCTTCGCCACCCACATCTGATGCTGGCCCACGTCGGTGACGACCGTGCACCGGCCGCCCGTCGCCTCGCAGATCGCGCCCAGGATCGCCTCGGGCGTCAGGTGACCGCGGAACGCCACCGTCCGCGGGCGCCGGGCGCCGTGGATCTCCGCGATCCAGCCCTCGCGGGTGCGGGGCGCCACCGCGCCCAGCAGCCGGCGGGTCACCGCCCGCGCGTCGCCGACGATGCCCACCGCCACGGCGACGTTCTTCCCGATCTCCGCGCGGTCGAGATCGATGTGCACGATCCGCGCGCGCGGCGCGAACGACGCCGTGTTCCCGGTCACCCGGTCGTCGAACCGCAGCCCGATCCCCACGATCAGGTCCGCGCGCTGGATCGCGCGGTTGACGTGGACCTCGCCGTGCATTCCGGGCATGCCGAGGTGGAGCGGGTGCCCCTCCGGGAATGCGCTGATGCCCAGGAGCGTCGTGATGACCGGCACGCCGGTCTGTTCCGCCAGCGCGCGCACCTCGGCGTACGCGCCGGCCAGGATGACGCCATGCCCGACCAGGATCACCGGGCGCTCGGCCTGGTCGATGAGGCGCGCGGCTTCGCGGACGCCGTTCTCCACGGCCTCGGCTGGCTCTTCCCTTCCCCCGCTCCGCATTGCGGAGAGGGGGCCAGGGGCTGCGGACCACTCGACCGCCTGGTTCTGCACGTCCTTGGGGACGTCGATCAACACCGGACCCGGCCGTCCCTCCTGCGCCACGGCCAGCGCGTCGGCCATCACGTCGGCCAGCTCCGCCGCGTCCTGGACCAGGTAGTTCTGCTTGGTGATCGGCAGCGTGATGCCGACGACGTCGGTCTCCTGGAAGGCGTCCCGCCCGATCATCGCCCGGGGCACCTGCCCGGTGATGGCGAGCACGGGTGAGCTGTCCATGTGCGCCGTGGCGAGGCCGGTGACGAGGTTCGTCGCACCGGGCCCGGACGTCGCGACGCACACCCCCACGCGCCCGCTCGCCCGGGCGTAGCCGTCCGCCGCGTGCGCCGCCGCCTGCTCGTGGCGCACCAGGATGTGGCGCAGGCGGGGATGGTCGGGGAGCGCGTGGTAGAACGGCATGATGGCGCCGCCGGGATAGCCGAACAGCACCTCGACCCCCGCGTCCACGAGGGTGCGACACATGATCTGCGCGCCGGTGAGGATCTCGCTCATCGGGTCACACCCCCCAGAAGCAGGTGGCGTTCAGCGCCTGGTCTTCGAGGCGCTCGGCGTGGTTCGCCTTGTTCAGGGCGTGGATCAGGGCGCGCGTGCTCGCGTCGACGATGTCCGTCGAGGCGCCGTGCCCGCTGAGCGACTTGCCGTCCACCCGCACCTGCACCAGCACCTGCCCGAGGCTGTCGCGCCCGGGCGTGACCGACTGCACGACGAGGTTCAACACCTGGATCCGCCGCTCGACGATCTCGGCGACGCCGGCGAAGGCCGCCGCGATGGGTCCGTTGCCGGTCGCCTCGGCCGCCCGCTCGCCGGGCCAGGACCCGGCGAGCCGGACCTCGGCCGTCGCCGGCTCGGTGCCGCACGTCACGCGGAGGTGCGTCAGGCGGTACAGCTCCGGCGCGTCGTGGAAGCGACCGTGCAGCAGCGCCAGGAGATCCTCGTCGAGCACCTCCCGCTTCTTGTCCGCCAGGACCGTGAACTCCCCGTACAGGCTGGCGAGCGTGGCGTCGTCGAGGTCGTACCCGAGGTCGTGGTAGCGCCGGTCGAGCGCGTGCCGCCCCGAGTGCTTGCCCAGCACCAGCGTGGAGCGCGGGACGCCCACCTCCTCGGGACGGATGATCTCGTAGGTCAGGCCGTTCTGGAGCATGCCGTGCTGGTGGATCCCCGCCTCGTGCGCGAACGCGTTCCTCCCCACGATGGCCTTGTTCGGCTGGGGGAAGACGCCGATCACGTGCGCCACGAGCTGGCTGGTGCGGAACAGCTCCGCCGGGTTCACGGCACAGCGGAACGCGATGGCCTCGGGTCGGACCCGGCCCGCGACCACGATCTCCTCCAGCGCGGCGTTGCCCGCCCGCTCGCCGATGCCGTTGATCGTGCCCTCCACCTGCCCCGCGCCCGCCTCGATGGCGGCGAGGGAATTCGCCACGGCCAGGCCGAGATCGTCGTGACAGTGCGCGCTGAAGACGGCCCGGTCGCTGTTGGGGACGCGGCCGCGGACCGCCCGGAACAGCGCGCCGTACTCGGCGGGGGTCGCGTACCCGACCGTGTCGGGCAGGTTGATGGTGGTGGCGCCCGCCGCGATCGCGGCTTCCACCACCCGGCACAGGAAGTCGGGGTCCGTCCGCGTCGCGTCCTCCGCCGAGAACTCCACGTCGTCGGTGTGGCGGCGCGCCCGCTCGACCGCCGCCCGCGTCCGCTCGAGGCACTGCTCGCGCGTCAGCCGCAGCTTGTGCTCCAGGTGCAGGTCGGAGGTGGCGATGAAGACGTGCACCCGCGGGCGGGCCGCGGGGCGCAGCGCCTCCGCCGCCAGGTCGATGTCCCGGTCGTGGCAGCGGGCCAGGGCCGCGATCACCGGACGGCGCACCTCCAGGGCGATGGTCCGGACGCCGCGCGCATCCCCCTCCGAGGCGCTGGGAAAGCCGGCCTCGATCACGTCCACGCCCAGGCGGTCGAGCTGGCGCGCCAGGCGGAGCTTGGCCTCCGGCGTCATCGAGTTCCCCGGCGCCTGCTCGCCGTCGCGCAACGTCGTGTCGAAGATCACAATGTCTCGCGCCATGACCGCTCGTCCTTCCGCGTGCGAAGGGTGACAAAAAAGCCGCGGACCCTGTTGGGGTCCGCGGCGTGGTTGTGTGCGCTCTTGCTGTGTCGCTAGCTGCTCATGTGACCGTGTCGCGCGCGCCGCCGACCCCCTCCTGGGCCAGAATGCCCAGCAGCAGGACGAGCAGGACGACGAGCAGCAGCGCGAGCGGCATCGAGAACGTTGTCGGGTCCGCGAGTTTCGGTTGAGTCGGACCGCTAGCTTACGCCAGGCCGGTCGCGCTGTCAAGGCCGGTTCGCCGCCCGGGGTAGGCGCCGAGGACCCGGAAGGTCGAGGCGAAGCCGCGCAGCTCCTGCAGCGCGTCCGCCACGCCGCTCGTGGCATCCCCCAGCACGTCGAGATAGAACAGGTACTCCCAGGGACGTCCCGGCAGCGGGCGGGACTCGATTTTGGTCAGGTCCAGCCCGCGCCTGGCGAAGACGCCCAGCGCCCGGTGGAGGGCGCCGGGCACGTTGCCGAGGCCGAACACGAGCGACGTCTTGGACGCCCGGTCGGGCGGAGCCGGCGCCCGGGCCACCACCAGGAATCGGGTGTAGTTCTCGGCGTCGTCCTCGAGGCCCTGGCACAGCACCACGCCGCCATACAGCTCCGCCGCCAGCGCCGAGGCGATCGCGGCGTCCGCCAGCGGCGGCTCCCCGGCCGCCATGAGGTCCCGGACGCTGCCCGCCGTGTCGTACGCCGCCACGGGCACGGG
>JBOHSV010000236.1:0-3786 GCA_050921735.1 Gemmatimonadales bacterium
CCTCCAGGGCGCCGGCGCCGAGCGCGGGGACCAGCGTCAGGGCCGTGAGCACCGAGAGGCCGAGCGCCAGGCCGAACGCCGCGGCGAACGGCGCGAACGCCGCCCGCGCGTCGCCCTGGAGATAGAGGAACGGCAGGAGCACGACCACGGTCGTGAGCGTAGTGCCGAGGACCGCGGGCGCGGCCTCACGCGCGGCGCGGGCGCGGACATCGGGCGCGCCCACCCCCCGCGCGCGCAGCCGCTCGACCACGATCAGCGCGTTGTCCACGAGGATCCCGATCCCCATGCCGAGCCCGGCGATGGTGAGCAGGTTCACAGGGATCCGCAGCAGAAACAGGGCGAGCGAGGTCGCGGCGAGCGCCAGCACGACGCTGGCGAGCACCAGCCCCACGGGACGCCCGCGGCGAAATGCCGCGAGCAGGACGAGGAGCACGAGAGCGGCGGCGATCGCCACGCGACCCGCGACCCGCGCGAGCTCGCGGGCCAGCGGCTCGCTCTCGTCCATCTCTTTAACCAACCTGACCCCGGGCCACAGCCCGGGGATCAAACCATCGAGCCGCTCCCGCACCCGGTTGGCCGTCCGCAGCGCGTTCGCCCCCGCCAGCCGCGACAGGGTGAGGGTCACCGCGGGCTTGCCGTTCACGCGGTAGAACCGGCCCTCGTCGTTCGTGCCCAGGCGCACCGAGGCCACGTCGCCCAACCGCACGACGGCATCGCCCACGCGTGCCACGGGGAGGGCGGCGAGGGACTCGACCGCCGCGGGCTGGTCGCGAACGGTCACAGGCCGCTCGACGGCGCGGCCGACCGCTTGGGTGCCCGCCGGTCTCACGACGCGGGACGCGACCAGCGCCCGCCGGAGATCGTCCGCGTGGATGCCCAGGGCGCGGAGTCGCGCGGCGTCGTAGGACACGATGACCTGCGGTGTGCCCCCGCCCGACACGTGCACCCCCGCCACGCCGCGCACCGCCGAGAGCGCCGGTACGAGCGACTGCTGCGCCAGCGTGCCAAGCGCCTCCGGCGTGTACGGCCCCACCAGCGCGTATTGCAGGAACACGGGCTCGCGCAGGTCCTCGGGCACGTAGTTCCCCACGCGGGGCGGCCGGACGCCGGGCGGCAGGCTCGGCCGGATGGTCTCGATCGCCTCGATCAGCTCGAGGCGCGCGAGGCGCACGTCCGCGCGCTCGCGCAACCGGATGTCGAGCTGCGCCGACCCTTCGCGCGACGTCGAAGCTACGCGCTCGACCCCGCGCACGCCCTGGGCCGCGGCTTCGAGACGGCTCGTCACGTAGCTCTCCACCACCTCGGCCGACGCGCCCGGCCACGAGACGTCCACGGTGAGCCGCGGGAGCTCGAGCCGCGGGCGCGTGGCGAGCGGCAGCCGGGTGACCGCCACGGCCCCGGCCAGGGCCACGGCGAGGGAGAGCGCGAGCACCGCGCGCGGCCTCGAGGCCGCCCACGCGATCATGACCGCACCGCCCGCCGCTCCACCACGGCGTACACCGCCGGGAGCAGCACCAGCGTGACGAGCATCGCGCTCGCCAGGCCGCCCAGGATCGCGACCGCGAGAGGACGGTAGAGCGACGCGCCTGCCCCGAACCCGATCGCGAGGGGGAGCACGCCCACGAGGGTCGTGAGATTGACCATGATAATGGGCCGCAGGCGCTCGTGGCCCGCGAGCCGCAATGCCTCGAGCAGCGCGTGCCCCTCCCCGCGAAGTCGTCGAATGGTCGCGAGCTTGACGACGGCGTCGTTGTCCGCGATGCCCATCACGACCACGAGGCCGATGAGCGAGACGGCGTTGAGACTCTGCCCGGTGATCACGAGGGCCACGATCCCGCCCAGCGCGGCGAGCGGGACGGCGGTCATGACGAGAAGCGGCGTCCGGAACGACTCGAACTCGGCCGCGAGCACGAGGAACACCAGCGCGACGGCGAGCAGCGCCACCAGCGTCAGCTCGCCCATCGTGCGGCGTCGCTCCAGATCCGCGCCCGCGAGGCGCCAGGTGACGCCGGGCGCGAGGTCCATCGCGCCGAGGGCCGTCTCGACCCGCGAGGCGGCCCGGGCCGTCCCGCCCGACGTCACCAGGGCCTCGACGGGCAGCACCGGCCGCTGGTTCACGCGCACCAGCTCCACGGGCGCCGGCACCTCCCGCACCTCCACGAGCTGGCCCAGCGGCACGCCGTTGACGCGCGTCGCCAGGGCCGCGGGCAGGTTCTGGTGCGCGGCGCCCGCCAGCCGCACGACGATGGGGGTACGCCGCTCCGTCTCGCGCAGCTCGCTCGCCGCGATGCCGCGCAGCCCGCCCGCCAGTGCCCCCGCCACGGCCTCCGGCTCGGCGCCAAGGGCGGCGATTCGGTCGCGCTTCAGCGACACTTGGACCGACGGCCGCAGCCCGGCCGTCTGGAGCCGCACGTCGGCGAGCCCGGACACCCCGACGAGCCGCTCGGCGACGGTCCCGGCGGCTCGCTCGGCGACCGCGCGGTTGGCCGCCGACAGCTCGACCACGAGCGTCCGACCCGCCCGGCCCGCGAACGCGCCCAGCTCGCCCTGCCCCGACAGATCGAGCGCCAGCGCCCCCCGCGCGAGGTCCAGCAGCTCGGCGCGCAGCGCCCCGGCCAGCCCGTCCACCGAGCCGCGGGCCACCGGGATGAGCAGCTCGGCCGTATTCGAGCCTCCGGGCGAGACGCCGGCCAGGATCTCCTCGTCCGTGGGCCTGCCCACGCGGGCGTACACCTCCCCCGCCCCATGGCGCCGCGCCGTTTCCTCGATGCGCGCCACCTGGGCGGTCGTGGCCTCGAGCGCCGTGCCTTCCGGGAGGGCGACGCTCGCCGCGATCATCCGCTCGTTGACCGGCGGCATGACGTCCTTGGGCATGAGCCACGCGATCACGACCACGGGCACGCCAATCGCCGCCGTCACCCCGATGGTACGGAGGGGGCGGGCGAGCGCGCCCTCGAGCACCCGCTCGTAGAGCGCCACACCGCGCCCTCCCCAGACGCTGACCCGCGACGCTCGATCCGGCGCCCGGGGGCGGCCCGCCTTGCGGATGAGCACCGGCAGAACCGTGAGCGCGACGAGCAGGGAGCCGCCAAGCGCGGCCACCACGGCGAGCGAGAGATCGCGGAACAGGGCGGCGGCCAGCCCGCGCACGAACACGATCGGCCCGAACACGAGCAGCGTGGACAGCGTGGCGGCGACGAGCGGCCCGCCGACTTCCGCGCTCGCGGCGAGGGCCGCCGGCCCGCCCTCCATGCCGCCTTCCCGCCGGCGCGACGCCGCTTCCGAGACGACGATGGCATTGTCCACCAGCATGCCGACGCCGAGCGCGAGGCCGCCGAGCGACAGGACGTTGAGCGTGACGCCGAGCGCCTGCATCACGATGAGTGCGACGATCACGGAGAGCGGGATCACCACGCCGATGGCGAGCGCGGCGCGCACGTCCCGCAGGAACAGGACCAGGACGCCGAAGGCGAAGAGCGTCCCGAGCACGATCTCCTGCACCAGGTTGCCGAGGGCGCTCGTGATGAAGCCGGCCTGGGCCGAGACCACTGAAGCGCGAACGGCCGGGAGCTCGTCCGCGAGCTCATTCAGCACGCGCTCGATCTCGGCCGTGACGCGGACCGTGTTGGCCCCCGCGTCCTTGTAGACCACCAGACCGACCGCGGCCCCGCCGTCGAGCCGGGTGAGCGTGAGCGGATCGGCGATGGTGCGCTCGACGCTCGCGAGATCGCGGAGCCGGATGCCCGCGCCGGCCGGCCCCACCGGCGTGTCGAGGATCTGCTCCGG
>JBOHSV010000237.1:0-7952 GCA_050921735.1 Gemmatimonadales bacterium
GGCCCGATGCGCGCGACCTCGCGGCCATGCGGCGGCACGTGGCCCGCGCGGCCGCGCGGTTCCCGCGGGTCGTCGTCACGATGCACATGGGCGCCGAGGGCGTGAACGCGCAGCGGACGCGTGACCGGCGCGAAACCTTCCTGGGTGAGGATCGCGGCAACCTCGTCGCGTTCGCGCGGGCCGCCGTCGACGCGGGCGCCGATCTGGTGATCGGCCACGGGCCGCACGTGTTGCGCGCGGCCGAGTGGCGCGGCCGCGCCTTCATCGCCTACTCGCTCGGCAATCTCCTCACGTACGGGCCGTTCTCGATGGACGAGCCGCTGAACCGCGGGGCGGTGCTCTGCGCCGTGCTCGAACCGGACGGTGCCGTGAGCGACGTCGTGCTGCGTGCGACCGTGCAGGTGCCGCCGGGCCTCGTGGCGCCCGATCCCAGCGGTCGCGGCGCGTGGCTCGTGGACTCGCTGAGCCGGCTGGACTTTCCCGAGACCGGCGTGCGGTTCGTGGGTGAGGCGCGGGCGGTGGAGGTGCCGCGGAAGTAGGTCGGCCGCGATGGCGCGATTGGTCTGCCGGCTTCAGATCTCCCCCCGCTTCATCCGCTCGACCGCGTAATGGCACGCGCGCGCGGTGAGCGCCATATAGGTCAACGACGGATTCTGATTCCCGCTCGACGTCATGCACGCCCCGTCGGTCACGAACACGTTCGGCACGTCCCACGCCTGGTTCCAGGCGTCGAGCACGGAGGTCTTCGGATCGCGCCCCATGCGCGCCGTGCCCATCTCGTGGTTCGTGCCGCCCGGCGTGCTCGGCCCGCCCGCGTTGGGCCGGATGTCCTTCGCGCCCGCGGCCTCCAGCAGCTCGACCGCCGTCACGTTCATGTCGCGGTAGATCGCGAGCTCGTTCTCGCCCCAGGCGCACTCGATATGAAGCGCGGGAATGCCCCACGCATCGAGCATCGTGGGGTGCACGGTGGCGCGGTTCTCCTCGCGCGGCAGCATCTCGCCGAACCCGCCGAAGCTCATGTTCCAGGGACCCAGCTCCACGAGACGCCGTTTGAACTCGAGCCCGATGCCCCGGGACCGCGCGCGACCTTGCCAGCCACCCCGCCACGCGCCGCCCTGAAAACCGTAGCCGCGGAGAAAGTCCGGATGGCGCGACGCGACGTTCCGAAACCGCGGCACGTAGATCCCGTTCGGCCGCTCGCCGATGACCGTTCGATCGGTCCAGCCCTGGAACGCGCCGCTCGCCCCGCCCCACTTGATGTGGTCCATGATGTTGCGGCCCACCTGGCCGCTCGAGTTGGCGAGGCCGTCGGGGAAGGCCGACGACCGCGAGTTCAGCAGGATGCGCGCGCTCTCGAGCGCCGACGCGCACAGGAACACGACGCGCGCCGTGAACTCCCGCTCCTCATGCGTGCGGGCGTCGACGACGCTCACGCCCGTGGCGCGCCCCGTCCGCCCGTCGTACAGCACGCCGCGCACGATGCTGAACGGCCGCAGCGTCAGGCGCCCCGTCGCGCGCGCGGCCGGCAGCGTCGCATTCACGCTGCTGAAGTACGACCGCGTGATGCAGCCGCGGTGGCACGGGCCGCAGTAATGGCAGGGAGCCCGGCCGTCGAGCGCCTCGGTCAACACGGCGACCCGGCCGATCGTGAGCACCCGCTCGCGGCCGAATCGTGCCCGCAGGCGCTCGCGCGCGTGGCGTTCGACGCAGTTCATCGCCATGGGCGGCAGGAACGGACCATCCGGGAGGTGCGCCAGGCCCTCCGCCTGGCCGCTCACGCCGATGAAGCGCTCGACGCGATCGTACCACGGCGCGATGTCGCGATAGCGGATCGGCCAGTCGACCGCGATGCCGTCGCGCAGGTTGGCCTCGAAGTCGAGGTCGCTCCAGCGGTAGACCTGGCGCCCCCAGATGATCGACTTGCCGCCGACCTGTCGCGCGCGGAACCAGTAAAACGGCTTCTCGGCGGGCGTGCTGTAGGGGTTGTCCACGTCGTCGCACCAGAACACGTGGCTCAGCTCGTCGAACGACACGGAGTGGCGCTGCACGGCCTGCCGCGCTGCGACCGCGCGGCGGTCGCCCAATCCGCGGAACGGCATCTCCCACGCCGGCACGTGCTCGGTGTAGTCGCGCTCCGGATCGATGGGCCGGCCCGCCTCGAGCACGAGCGTCCGGAGGCCCAACTCGGTCAGCTCCTTCGCGGCCCAGCCACCCGTCATGCCGGAGCCGACGACGATCGCGTCGTACTCGGGCTCGCGGCTCACGACGTGCACGTCACGATCTCCGGAGCGGCTGGTACGGCGCGCAGCCGTCGTAGCGGCCGGGGAGAGGGAACTCGCCAAGTGTCTCCCGGACGGCCACCTCGGAGGTGAAGTAGCCCCACACGGTGAGGAACTTGAGCGTCGCGAACCAGTGATCGCCCGCCCCGGCCTCGGCGTCGATCGCGGACAGGACCGCCACCTGATCGGCTTCGGGCAGCTCGATGAAGTCGCGCTCCGCCAGCCCGCGGGCGCGGTCGTCGAGCTCCGCGAGGCCTCGGAGCAACCGGTCGCGCTCGGCCGGCTCGTACCAGTCCGCCAGCATGTGATCGATGAAGGCGGTGACGCCCGCGTCCGTGGCGCCGGGCGTGTCGTCCGCCGGAATGATGCGCTCCGCGGCGACCGTCACGGTCCGGACGGCGTGCGCGCCGAGCGCTCGCCATGCCTGCGCGCCTGCGGCGCGGGCGTGCAGCCGCCGCCCGACACGGAGCAGCTCCTCGACGTCGAGACCCTCGAGCCAGCCGATGCCCGCGCTCGCCGCGAGCAGCCGAACCACTTCCCGTCTATGCATCGGGCGCGCTCATACCTCGAAGCCCAGCGTCTGCTCGAGATAGGCGCGGGCGAGCTCGGCGGAGGCCTTGGGCGACCGCGCCGGGTCCACGGGGCGGTCCAGCTCGACGACGGCCCACCCGCGGAACCGGGCGCCGCGCAGCGCCGTGAAGAACGCCGGGAAGTCCACCGTCCCGCGGCCCAGCTCCACGAAGCGATAGGACTCCGGGGCGCCGCCCGGCGCGGGACTCTCGACGTCCTTCACGTGCAGAAACAGGAGGCGGTCCACATGGCGCCGCACCGCGTCGGCCGGATCGCCCCCGGCCTGCGCGTAGTGCGCGGTGTCGAGCTCGAGGTGGACGAAGCGCGGGTCGGACGCGTCGAGCACGCGCGCCACCTCGTCGGGCGCCTGGCCCAGGTTGCCCATATGGTTGTGGTACCCGAGCGGGATGCCCAGGTCCGCCGTGCGCCGGCCCAGCTCGGTGAGCAGGGCGCCCATGCGCCGGTAATCCTCGGCGACGGCGGCGCGCCCGCGGGGCCGCTCGTCCAGGATCTGGAGGTAAAGTCCGCCGACGTCTTTCAGGAAGCGCGCATGGTGCGTGTGCAGCGCCAGATCCTCCGCCTCGTGCGCCGGGTCGAGCCGCACCAGCCCGCTCGAGAGCGCCACGAGCGTGAGGCCGCGCGCCGCGAGCAGGTCGTTCAGCTCCTGAGGTCGCTCCCCCCACCTCGCCACCGCGGGGGCGCGCAACTGGATGCCGCGGAAGCCGACGGCGGCGATGTCGTCGATGGCCTGACGATCCTCACCGCCCCAGGTGATCGCGGCGTAGCCGAACCGGATGTCCCGGTCGAGCGCGGCGGCGAGCCCCCGGCGCCACCCCGCCGCCACGGCCAGGGCGCCGAGCACGCAGCCCAGAAAGGAGCGGCGGTCTCGGTTCATCGCCCGAGCTCGCGCACGTACTCGGCGGGCAGGCCGTGCGCTTCCGCCGCCTGCACGATCAACTCCAGATACCCGGCCCGCGGCACGCCCGCGGCCACTTCGGCCGCGACGTACACCAGCGCGTCCACGGGCCGCCCCCCGGCCGTGACCCGGCACCGCTCCCGGCGGTACAGCCCCTCCGCCACGCCCTCGTAGCGGTCCAGCGCGCGCTCGTCCTCCGGGCCGATGGTCCACAACACGCCGTGCACCGCCGCCGCCGCGTCGGGAACGACCGTCGCGACGCCCCGCCGGTTGATGACGAACCGGTGTCCCCCGAGCACCGCCCGATCCACCACCGCGGCGCCGGGGCAGCGCACCGCCATCTGGGCGCGGCTCATGTTGCTGCCGTAAGCGAAATAGCGGTCCGCCATCACCGATCGGCGACCGCCGGGTCGCCGCCGACGGCCTTCGCCGTCGCCAGCACCTCGTTCCAGTCCAGCCACCCGTCCCGGCCCCGGATCCACCGGTCGAACCAGCCGAGCTCGGCCATCATCTTCACGAGCTGGTAGCGCGGCTCGCGCAGCCCGTGCGGCTGGCCGGGGTACACCAAGAACTCCGTGGGCACGCCGAGCTTCTTCAGGGCCATGTGCAGCTCCTGGCCCTGCGGCATGGGGATGCGCTCGTCCTTCTCGCCGAAGTGAACGAGCGTGGGCGTGCGGGCGCGCGCGATGTAGCGGAGCGGCGACTCCGCCCACCAGTGCTCGAAGTTGTCCCAGGGCTTGTTGGCCGCATCGCGCGCCGCGTCGCCGCCCAGGTAATACTCCCGCGTGGCCTGCACGTCGGTCTGCGCGTAGAGCGAGATCCAGTTGGCCACGCCCGCCCCCGACGAGATCGCCTTGAACCGATCCGTGGACACGAGCGTCCAGTTGGACCAGTGCCCTCCCGCCGACCACCCCATCATGCCGAGCGAGTCCGGGTGCGCGATGCCGCGGCCGATGAGCGTATCCACGCCACTCATGATGTCCCCCTGGGCGAGCGGCCAGTAGCTCCCCGAGAGCGCGGACTGGAAGGCCTCGCCGTAGCCCGTCGAGCCCCGGTAGTTGGGCTGGAGCACGGCGTACCCCCGCCCCGCCAGAACGTGCGTATAGGTGCCGTAGCTCGACGAGAAGCCGTTCTGGTACGCTGACGCGGGGCCACCGTGAATCTGCACGATGAGCGGATAGCGGCGCGAGCGGTCGTAGCCGATGGGGTACACCAGCAGGCCTTCGACCGGCGTCCCGTCGCCGGAGCGCCACCGCACCGTCTCGTACCGGCCGAGCGCGACCGAATCCACCCACGGGTTCAACATGGTGAGCCGCACCCAGCGATCCCGCCGGCCAAGCCGGGCCAGCGGCGCGAGGTACAGGTCGGTGGAGTTCTGCGGATCGGCGTACCGGATCAGCACGGACTCCGCGCCGCGCGGCTTGGACGCGCCGACCACGGCCGCCAGCCGGGTGACCGGGCGTACGGCGCCGGTGCCCACGTCGAGCTCGTACACGTTGCGGTTCACGCCGTCCGAGCCGTCGTAGTAGATGCGCCGCCCGTCGGCGCTCCAGAAGTCGAGCCCCGCGTCGCGGTCGCCGCCGAGCGCCAGCCAGTCCCCGCCCGCGACGGGGCGGACGTAGACCCGCGTCAGGGAGCCGTAGCGGAAGTCGCGAGCCGCCGTGAACGCGACGAGCCGCGCGTCCGGCGAGAACGAGAGCCCGCCTTCCCCCACGTAGTTGTCCGTCAGCCGTTCGAGCTTCCCGCTTTCGATCTCCAGGAGATACAGCTCGGACGCGCGGAAGTCGGCGTAGCGGTCGAGCGACGCCCCGCGGAACGCCGCCCACCGCCCGTCGCGCGACAGCTCGAGCCCGGACGCGCGAAACGCCCCCTCGGTGCGCCGCTTCTCGGTTTTCGTCGCCACGTCCACCGACCACAGGTGCACGGCGGGCTCGGGCTCGTCCGCGACGCGCACGTCGAACTTCTCCTTCGTGCGCCTGCGCCGGGTCGAGTCCGGCTCGTCGGCCGCGGTGAAGTAGATCGCCCGGCCGTCCTCGCTCCACGCGAAGCTCCGCACGTCGGTCGCGTGGCGGGTGAGCGGGGCCGGCGTCCCCGTCCCGTCCCCGGCGAGCAGCCAGAGCTGGCGCTTCCCTTCGGGGCCGGCGACGTAGGCCAGGCGCGCGCCGTCCCGGCTCCAGGCCCACGCGCCGATGCCGTCGTCGGCATCGGTGATCTTGCGCGCTTCGCCGCCGTCCGGGCGCAAGAGGAAGAGCTGCCTCTTCCGGCCTTCGCGCGTGGAGGTGAACCCGATGAGGCCGCCCCCGGCACGCCAGCGCGGCCCCGTCTCGGTCTCGCCCGCCGTGAACGTGAGCTGTCTCGTGGTCCGGCCGTCGGCCGAGACCAGGAACAGGTCGCTCACGCGCTTCCAGTCCGGGAACTCGAGCCGCTCGATCTCGTAGACCACCCAGCGGCCGTCCGGCGACAGCTGGGCGTCTTCGAGCGCGTGGAACCGGAAGAGGTCGGCGACCTCCATCGGGCGCTTGGCCTGTTGGGCCGTGGCCGGAGGGGTCCCGCCCACGGTGAGGGCGGCCAGAAGAAGGAGGGAACGAGCGGTCATGACATGGCTCCCGCGACGATGGGTGAGGGATGACGCGGGAATTTGATGCGCGGAGCGCGATTTGGGTACGTGCGCCCGGCTGCCCCACCCTTCCCGTTGCCCGTTTCCCGTTGCACGTTTCCCGGGTACTTCCGCCGGAGCGCGAGCATGCCCCCCATCTCCCTCACGGTGAACGGCAGGCGCCAGACGGTGGACGTCGCGCCGGACACGCCCCTGCTGTGGGTGATCCGCGAGACCCTGGGTCTCACGGGTACCAAGTTCGGCTGCGGCATGGCGCTGTGCGGCGCGTGCACCGTCCACCTGGACGGCGAGCCGATCCGGTCCTGCGTCACCCCCGTCTCGGCCGCGGCCGACCGCCGCGTGACGACCATCGAGGGCCTGTCGCCCGACGCCACCCACCCGCTCCAGCTCGCCTGGATCGCGGAAGACGTGCCGCAATGCGGCTACTGCCAGTCCGGGCAGCTCATGTCCGCCGCGGCGCTCCTTGCCCGACAGCCCAACCCCAGCGATGCCGACATCGACGCGGCCATGGCCGGCAATCTGTGCCGCTGCGGCACGTACCCGCGCATTCGCCGCGCGATCCAGCGCGCCGCGGGAGGTGCCCGATGAGCGCGCGTCCCGAACTCTCGCGGCGTGAATTCCTCGCGACCGGCGCCTCGGCCGGCGCCGGACTCGTGATCGCGTTCTACCTGCCGCCCGCCGCCGCCGACCTCGGGGCGGCCGCCGACGGGTCCGCGGCCCCGTTCACGCCCAACGCGTGGATCACGATCGACGCGCAGGGTGGCGTGACCCTGACGCTCGACAAGTCCGAGATGGGTCAGGGCGTGCACACCGGCATGGCCATGATCCTGGCCGAGGAGCTGGAGCTGGAGTGGTCCGCCGTCCGCCTCGCGCCCGTTCCCGAGAACCCGGCGGCGTGGCATCGCCGGATGAGCACCGGTGGCAGCACCAGCATCCGCGGCACCTGGCCGGCGCTGCGCAAAGCGGGCGCGCAGGGACGCGCCATGCTCATCGGCGGGGCGGCCGAGACCTGGGGGGTGACGCCCGCCGTGTGCCGCGCGGAGCGCGGCACGGTGCTCCACGAGGCCAGCGGCCGCCGCCTGCCGTACGGGCGGCTCGTGGACCGCGCCGCGGCCCTGCCGGTTCCAGATGACCCGCCGCTCAAGGACCCGAAGGATTTCCGGCTGCTGGGAACCCGCGCGCGCCGGCTCGACACGCCGGTCAAGGTCAACGGCGCGGCCCAGTTCGGGATCGACGTCCGGGTCCCCGGCATGCTGGTCGCCTCCATCGCACGGTCGCCGGTGTTCGGCGGCACGGTGAAGCGCGTGGACGCGGCGAAGGCGCGCGCCGTGCCCGGCGTGCGGCACGTGATCGAGCTTCCGGGGCACACGGCCCCTTCGACCAACGGGGAGTGGCAGACGCGGACCGAAAGCGGCGTCGCCGTCGTGGCCGGGACGTACTGGCAGGCGGTGCAGGGCCGGCGCGCGCTGGCGGTGCAGTGGGACGACGGGCCCAGCGCGTCGTGGTCGAGCGCCGGGATCAGCGCGACGCTCGCGCGGCTCGCCGAGCAGTCGGGCGTCGTGGCGCGCAC
>JBOHSV010000238.1:0-1881 GCA_050921735.1 Gemmatimonadales bacterium
CATTTCATGATGTACATCTCCGCGTCCTCTGCGTTCTCTGCGGTAAAGTATTCGCATCTAGGCCGTTGTGTCCCGGGCCCCTATATTCTCGCCTTGTGTTTAAGCTGATCAGCACCGCCGGCGACCAGTCCATCGATCTTCAGCCCGGGCGCACGCTCGTCGTGGGACGGGCGGTCGCGAGCGACGTGCCGATCTACGATCCCACCATCTCCCGCCGCCATGCCGAGATCGCCCCGACGGATACCGGGGTCCGCGTCAAGGACCTGGGCTCCTCCAACGGCACGTTCCTGAACGGCGCCCGCGTCACGGAGGCCGAGGCGGCCGCCAACGACGTCATCACGTTCGGCAAGGTGGCCTACCGGGTGAAGGACGTCACGGCGCCGGTGCGGCCCCAGGTGGTGCCGTCGCTCTCGGGGGATTTCCCGGGCGCGAAGGCGGGCGGCGGCACGATCGTGCGCCAACTCCCGGTGAGCGTCTCGGGCGGCGTGCCGGCGATCGTGGGCGACCGGCCCTCGGGCGCCTCGCACCTCAAGGTCAGCGCGCAGACCCAGGAGGAGCGGCGCGAGAAGAAGCTGTCGCTGCTGCTCGAGATCTCGAAGGAGCTGTCGCGCCAGCAGGAGCTCGACCGGCTGTTGGACAAGGTGGTGGACTTCACATTCCAGGTGATGAACGTGGACCGCGTGTCCATCCTGCTGCTGGACGACCGCACGCAGGAGCTGGTGCCCCGGGTGTCGCGCAGCCGCACGGGCGACGCCAGCGCGGCCCGGCTCGTGCCGCAGTCCATCGCGCGCAAGGCGGTGGACGAGCGGGTGGCGATCCTGTCGGACAACGCCGCGGCCGACGACCGCTTCAAGGGCAAGTCCATTCTGATTCAGAGCGTCCGCTCCGCCATGTGCACGCCGATGCTCCAGTCCGATCAAAAGGCGCTCGGGATCCTCTACGTGGACAACCAGACGGCCACGCACTCGTTCACCGACGAGGACCTCGAGTTCCTGATCGCGTTCGCCGGGCTCACGGCGGTGGCGATCGAGAACTCCCAGCTCTCGGAGCGCATCCGTCGCGAGGCGCTGGTGCTGTCGAACTTCCAGCGGTTCTTCGCACCCAACCTGGCCGCCCAGATCGCGCAGCAGGAGGGCGCGGTGCAGCTGGGCGGCCAGAAGCGCCCGGTGGTGATCTTCTTCTCGGACATCCGCAACTTCACGCCGATGTCCGAGACCATGAGCCCCGACACGATCGCGACGCTCTTGACCGAGTACTTCACCGAGATGGTGGAGATCGTGTTCGAGCACGGCGGCACGCTGGACAAGTTCATGGGCGACGCCATCATGGCGCTGTGGGGCGCGCCCATCGCGCACGCCGATGACGCCGACCGCGCGATGCAGTGCGCCCTGGACCAGATCACGGCCCTGCAAAAAATGAACGAGAAGTGGAAGGAGCAGGGACGGCCGCAGCTCGCGATCGGGATCGGGATCAACTTCGGCGAGGTGTTCGCGGGCTACATCGGGTCGGACCGCCGGCTCGAGTACACGGTGATCGGCGACGCGGTGAACACGGCGAAGCGGCTGTGCGACTCCGCGGGGCCCAACGAGATCCTGGTCTCGGAGCCGTTCTACAAGGGGCTCAAGCGCCCGCCCAAGGTCGACGCCCTGGAGCCGGTACAGGTGAAGGGGAAGTCACGGGCGGTGCCCGTGTATCGAGTGAAGCGGTAACCCCGGGAGGACCGGCGCATGGTCACGCTCACGCGAATCCTGCCCACGCTCGGTGCGCTCGTGCTCGCCGCGACTTCCCTCGATGCCCAGCGCCGCAGCACCGTCATCACGGCCGAGGAGATAGAAGAGGCGCGGCCTCATGTCGGCACGGCCTTCGACGCCGTGCAGACCT
>JBOHSV010000239.1:0-8553 GCA_050921735.1 Gemmatimonadales bacterium
GTTCGAGGGTTCGACGAGGCGGAGGAACGTGACGTGCGAGTCCACGCTCGACAGGACGGCACTGGCGGCGACCTCCTCGCCCGACTCCAGCACCACGCCCCTGGCCCGGCCGTCGCGAACATCGATCCGCGCCACCGCCGACTCGGTGCGTATCTCGACGCCCGCCGCTCGGGCGGCCGAAGCGATCGCCTCCGAGATCCCGCCAGTGCCGCCCCGCGGTATGCCCCACGCGCGGAACGCGCCGTCGATCTCGCCCATGTAGTGGTGCAGCAGCACGTACGCCGTCCCGGGCGAGCGGGGCCCGAGGAACGTGCCGATGATCCCGCTCGCCGATTTCGTGGCCTTGAGCGCCTCGGTGTCGAACCACTCGTCGAGATAATCCGCCGAGCTCATGGTCATGAGCTTGTACAGGGCGGCGAAGCGCTCGGCGCCCAGGCGCCGGAAGTGACGGCCCAGGTGCAGGAGGCCGAGCAGGTCCTTCGGACTCAGCGAGGTGGGGTCGGGGGGGACGAGGCCCAGGATCGGCTTCACCGCCATCGCCATGTGGTACAGCACGCGGCCGAACTCGTCGAGCGCCTCGGCGTCCTTGAGCGAGTGGCGCGCCAGCTCGCGACGCGTCTGGTCGTGGTCCGCCCAGGCGGCCAGGTAGTCGCCGTTGGGCAGCGGCGTCAGCGTGCTCTCGAGGGGGAGGATGTGCAGGCCGTGGCGCGGCAGGTCGAGGTCGCGGATGATCTCAGGCCGGAGCAGGCTCACGACGTAGGAGAACACCGAGAACTTGAATCCCGGGAACACCTCCTCGGTGACGGCCGCCCCGCCCACGCGCTCGCGGCGCTCCAGCACCAGCACGCGCTTCCCCGCGCGGGCCAGATACGCCGCGTGGACCAGGCCGTTGTGCCCGGCCCCGATGACGATCGCGTCGTACCGTGGCGGCATCACGCGCGCTTGCGGGGCGGGTCGAAGAACGGCGGCTTCACGACGCGCGCCGCCGCGCGCCGGCGGCGGTGCTCGACCGTCATCTCCATCTCGAGCGGCGCGCCCGGTGCCGCGAACGGCGCCTCCAGATGGGCGAGCGCGATGTACCGCTTGAGCAGCGGCGACCAGCACCCGCTGGTGGCGTACCCCGCCTGCCGGCCGCGGGCATAGATCGGGACGCTGGTCCGCCAGGCGGCCGCCGGCAGGCGGGGCGCGAGGCCCACGTCGAGATACAGCCGCTCGAGCGACTCCCAGTCGACTTCGATGCCGGCCAGGCGCCAGGCGGGGTCGCGCGCCGCCTCGGCAGCGAGCGCCGGGCGTCCGACGAACCGCGGCTTCGCCAGCGCCACCGTCCAGCCGAGATTCAGCTCGAACGGCGACGAGGTCTGCGGCCCGATGAGCGCCCGGTGGGCGGACACGTAGTCCACGTCGAGCAGAATCAGCCCCGCCTCGATCCGCGCGACGTCGAGCGCCAGCATGCCGGCGGGGGTGAGCCCGTACGGCATTCCGGCCTCCACCACGGCGTCCCACACGGGGAGCGCGTCCGCCGCATCGAGCCAGATCTCGTACCCGAGGTCGCCGGTGTACCCCGTGCGCGAGACGGTGACGGAGACGCCGCGGATCGTGGCTCGGGTGAGGCGGAAGAACCGGAGGCCGTCCACGTCGCCGTCCGCCGCCCCGCGCAGCACGTCGCGCGCCAGCGGTCCCTGGAGCGCCAGGGCGGCCACCGTGTCCGAGACGTCTTCGATCGTGACGCGCAGCCCGGTCGCGTTGAGGTGCAGCCAGCGCAGGTTCGGCTCCGCGGCGGTGAGCCGGAACGTGGTCTCCTCGAGCCGGGACACGGTCCCGTCGTCGATCTGCTTGCCGGCCGTGTCGCACCAGGGCGTGTACAGGACCTGGTGCAGGCGGCAGGAGGCGACGTCGCGCGTCACGACGCGGTCGAGCAGACGCGCGGCGTCGGGACCCGCGATCAGGTATTTGTAGAGCGGCGAGACGTCGATCAACGCGGCGGCGCTGCGAATGGCGTGGTACTCGCGGTCGTGCGCCAGCTCGTAGCTCGACGCCACGACGTAGCCCGCCCAGCGGCGCCAGTTGCGCGCCTGGCACAGCGGGGCGGTGCGGCTGTGGAACGGCGTGGTCCGGAGCATCAGGCCGCCGGCCCGCTCTCGGCCGGCGCGAACACGACCAGCACGCGCAGCTCTTCAGTGATGGTGTGGAATCGGTGCGGCACGCCGGCGGGCACGTAGGCCACGGCCCCCGGCTCCATCTCGTGATCGGCGTCGCCTATCGACAGGCGCCCACGCCCGCTCAAAACGCAGTAGACTTCGTCCTCGCTGTGGGGGTGCTGGGGGTCCGCGGCGTTGGCCGGGAGCACGTACAGGCCGGCGGAGAGCGCGGGCGCCCGCAGGAACTCGAAGTACGGTCGGCCCAGCCGGGCGCGCGCGGCGAGCAGCTCGGCGAGCGGGAATGCGGTCATGATGGCGGGCGAAATGTCACGCCTCGCGGGCCATCCGGCAAACCCGCGGCCCTTTGCGTCCCCGCGCCGGCCGGGGTAGGGTGAGGGGATCGACCAGCGCGAGGAGTGCATGCCGGACCTGTCCACACCATGAGCGCCGGCGACCTGCCGGAATCGGTGCGCCGCGTGCTGGCCCAGCGGTCGGCACTCTCGGTGACCTCGCCGGGCGAGCGCCCGCCGGGGGCCTGGCGCTACTCGTCGCGCCTGGCGCTGGTGCTGTCCGGCGGGGGGGCGCGGGCCGCGTACCAGGTGGGCGTTCTCGCCGCCCTGGCCGAGCGCCTCCCCGCGCTCGAGTTCCCCATCCTCACCGGCGTCTCGGCGGGCGCGATCAATACCACCTACCTGGCCGCGCACGAGGGCCCGCTGCGCGCCGCCGTCGGGGGCTTGATGGACCAGTGGATGCACCTCACCGTGGATCGGGTCTACCGCGTGAAGCCGACGCGGTTCGGGCGCAACGCCCTGCGCTGGCTGTGGCAGACCGCGCTGGGCCGGCGCCGGGGCCCCGCCACCGTGCGGGGACTGCTCGACCAGAGCCCGCTGCGGGAGTTCCTGAGCCGGTCGATGGACGTGGGCGGCATCGATCGGAACATCGCGGCGGGTCGCCTGCGGGCGGCGGCGTTGTCCGCCACGTCGCTCACGACGGGCCAGTCGGTGACGTTCGTGCACGGGGCGCCCGACACGCCCACCTGGCGCCGGGCCCAGCGCATGGCCGTGCGGGCGCGCCTGACCGTAGACCACATTCTGGCCTCGGCGGCGATTCCGCTCCTGTTCCCGGCGGTCCGGATGGGCGACGAGTTCTTCGGTGACGGGAGCGTGCGGCAGACGGCGCCGTTGGCTCCGGCCATTCACCTCGGCGCCCGCGCGGTCGTGGTGATCGGCCTGCGGGCCACGGTGGCGCGCGACGCCTCACCGCCCGGGGAATACCCCAGCACGGCGGAGGTGCTGGCGGTTTTGCTGCACTCCGTGTTCCTCGACGCGGTCGAAGCGGACATGGAGCGCCTCGATCGCGTCAACCGGCTGCTCGCGGCGCTGCCGCCCGACGCCCCCGCGCCCGACCACCTCAAGCCCGTGGACCTGCTCGTGCTGCGGCCGTCGCGCGACCTGGGCACGGTGGCCGCGGGTCACTGGGAGCTGCTGCCGCGGACGATCCGCTGGCTGGCCCGCGGAATGGGCGGGCAGCGGGAAGAGGCCGCCGACCTGCTGGGATACCTGCTGTTTCACCCGTCGTACACGTCGCAGATCGTGGAGTTGGGCTACGACGACGTGAACCGCAACTGGAGCGCGATCGAGCCGTTCTTCGCGAAGCTCGAGCGGCGGGGGTCCTCACCCCCTGACCCCCTCTCCCTGTCGGGAGAGGGGGAACGTCGTCCTCCCTCACCGCATGGCGGAGAGGGGGACAGGGGGTGAGGACATCGAACGGTGAGGCTAGATCTCTCCGGACACGACCCGCCGCAGCGTCTCCTGATCGATGTTCCCGCCCGACAGCACGATCCCGACCCTGGCGCCGGCCAGCGAATCCGCGAGCTTGATCGCGCCCGCCAGCCCCGCCGCGCCCGCCCCCTCGACCAGCGTGTGCGTGGTGCGGAGCAGCAACCGCAGCGCGTCGGCGATTTCGGCATCGCTGACGGTGACGAATCCGGCGAGCCCGGCCCGGAGGGCGGGGAAGGTGAGCGCGTAGGCGCTGCGGGTGGCGAGGCCGTCGGCGAACGTGTTCGCCGCGTCGCGCGCCACCGGCCGGCCGGCGTGCCAGGAGTCGTGGATTGCCGCGGCCCCGGCGGCCTGCACGCCATGGACGCGAAGTTTCGGGGCCAGCTCGCGTGCGGCGACGAGCGCGCCCACCGCCTGCGAGCCGCCGCCCACCGCGATCACGAGCGCGTCCAGGTCCGGCCGCTCCTGCAGGATCTCGAGCGTCATGGTCGCGGCGCCGGCGATGACGCGGGGATCGTTGGTCGAATGGGCCAGGACCAGGCCCTCGTCGCGCACCAACCGCTCGGCCACCTGGACCGACTCGTCGTAATCCCGTCCCTGTTCGATCAGGCGCGCGCCCAGCGCCCGGACGGCCGCATTCTTCTCGGGGTTATTGCCCACCGGGACGCACACGGTGACGGGGCAGTCGAGCAGCGCGCCCGCGTAGGCCACCCCCAGGCCGTGGTTGCCCCGGGTCGCGGCGACGACGCCGCGGCGCCGCTCGGCGTCGCCCAATGCGGTGACCAGGGCCAGCCCGTTGCGCACCTTGAACGCGCCGGTGGGCTGGAAGTTTTCGTGCTTGACGAACAGCCGGATGCCGCGGCCGGCGGCCGCGTCGAGCGTGGTGTAGGTGCGGAGCGGCGTGGGTAGGAGGAACGGCCGGATCCGGCGCTCGGCCTCCAGCGCGTCGGCGAAGCCGATGGGCCAGGGGGAGGTCGCGTCGGGCGCGCTAATCGCTCGGCGCCTGGTCGAGCCACCCGCCGGTGAAGCCGGCGGCCCGCATCCCCCGCACGATGTGCGGGTTCTTGCGCATCACCTCCCAGATGAAACCCGTCCGGTAGTTCTCGATCATCAGGAGAATCGGTCCTTGATCGATGCCCAGGTAGTCACCGTCGAACCAGCCGCGGGCAGGGTCCACGGTCCCCGTCTGCTGGCGCCCCACGGCGGTGAACGTCGGATTGAAGCCGTCGAGGAAGCCGTATCTTGAGAACAGGTGCTCGCCGTAGGTGTGTCGCATGGCGAGCAGCGCGGGGATTGTGATCTCGGGGGCGAATGGGACCGAGCCGCCGACGGCCGTGGGGGCGATCGTGCCGTCGTCGGTGACCCCGGTGAACGACGCGCCGCGTGCCCAGTAGGTGCGGAACTGCCGGCTCCGGCCGTCGAGCTGAAGTGTGACGTTGGCGGGGCCGTCTCCGGCGGTGAGCCCCCAGATCGAGTCGCTGTAGGCGCGCCACCCGCCCGGATTGGCCTTCGCGTACTCCCGCTGCACGTACGTCGCGCGCCGCGAGTTCTCGAAGTAATCGATCCCACGCGCCCGCATGTAGGCGTCCTGGATGCCGCGGAAGTCGCTCCACACGTGGGAGTACTGATGCCCGAAGAGGGGGCCGAACCCAACGTGCGGCCGGTCGTACCACGAGCCCCACTTGTAGCCGGCTACCCACGCGTCCCACGCAGCGGGCTCCACGGGGTGCGTGGGGGAGCCGAGGGCGAGGAAGTAGAGGATCATCGCCTCGTTGTAGCCGATCCAGTCCGCCCCGATGAACCCGGACTCGGGATGCCAGCCCATGCTCACCGCTGGCGGCCGTGCCTGCGCCCAAGGCCAGTCCACCCGGCGGTAGATGGAATCGGCCAGGTCCCGGATCTCGGATTCGATCGAGTCGGCGCCGTCGAAGTACGACTGGCAGAACAAGATTCCGGCGAGGAGGAGCGTCGTGTCGATCGTCGAGAGCTCGACCCTCTGGAAGCGATGCCCTGTGCCCGGGTCGAGGAAGTGGTAGAAGAAGCCCTTGTACCCGGTCACGCCGGTAGCGGTGGAGTCCTGGGGCGCGTTCCAGAAGAAGCGCAGGGTGGCGAGCGCGCGCTCGGCGGCCTGGGCGCGGGTGATCCAGCCCCGTTCAACCCCGACCGGGTAGGCGGTGAGCGCGAACCCGACGGCGGCGATGCTCGAGAACGACTCGGTGGGCCAGCGGTCGGGGGTGAGGCCGTTGGCCGGAGGGGTCAGGTCCCAGAACCAGTCGAACGTCCGGCCCTGGACGGTGTCGAGAAACGCCTCGACCCGGGGGGAGTCGAGGCGGATGCCGGTGCCGTGGTTCGCCGAGCAGGCGGCGAGGCCGAGGACGGCCAGCAGACCGAGACGTCGCATAGGGACTCGTACCATCGCTGCCTCCGTGCTACCGGGTGGTCAATGATAGCCGGTGATTTCTGCTCCTTCGAGGCCCGGATCGGCTTGACTTAGCTAAGCGACTTAGCTAACATGATCTCATGAGAAAGAAGACCACCTACAACGTTCACGAAGCAAAGACCAACCTCTCCCGGCTGCTCGAGCGGGTGGCAGCGGGGGAGGAGGTCGTCATCGCCAAGGCCGGGGTGCCCGTGGCGCGCCTCGTGCCCACGAGCCCCGTTGTGCGGGAGCGGCCGCTGGGGTTCGAAAAGGGGCGCGTGGTGATTCCCGAGGACTTCGACGCGCCACTCCCTGAGGACGTGTTGCGGACCTTCGAGGAGTGAGAGTCCTCCTCGACACGCACGTGTGGTTGTGCATCGTCGCCGCGCCGGAGCGACTGTCGGCGGTCGGCCGCCGTCTCGTCTCCGACTTGGGAACCGAGCTGTTGCTGTCGTCGGTGAGCGCGTTGGAGATCGCGATCAAGTGGCGCTTGAATAAGCTGCCGCTGCCTGATAACCCGGAGGTCCTGGTGCCCGAGTGGATGAATCGGACGGGCGTCACGCCGTTACCGGTCCTTCATCGTCACGCGCTCCGAGTGGCAGCGCTCCCCGGCCATCATCGGGACCCGTTCGACCGGCTTCTCGTGGCCCAGGCGCAGATCGAAGAGCTTCCGATCCTGACGGCGGACCGGGTCTTCGAGCGGTACGAGGTGGAGGTCAAGCGGGCTTAGAGGGCGTGAAGGAGGGGGAACTTCCCACCGTCCGCTATGAAGGGTCCTCGACGACCACGAAGACATTGGAGATACGCTGCGGCAGAGGCAAGACATCGCCATCAGCGTCTTCTATGACATACCGAAAGCGCCACTCACCTGAGTAGGCGTCACGAGGAGAACGGACTTTGAGCGAGTCGGAAACAGTCTCGCCGGGACTGATTCGCAGAGGGCTGGGGTCAAAACCAAGGATCAAAATACACGCGTGACCGGTGGCCCACTGCCAATCGGCCTCGGGCCTCGGCCGGCGCTCGAGGTGCCCGGAGCAGGCGCCGTGCCAAAAAACGGGCTGATCGGAGTTGTTCGTGACACGAGCCACTGCCATCTCAAGCGGACGGTAGATGCCTTCGTTGGTGCGAATGTCGATCTCCAGCTGGGATTCGTCGACCCCGTAGAAGAACCAGGGGCCATCGCACGCCACGGCGGCGATCAGCACGAGCAACGAGCGCCGAGAGAGGAGGCGCTGGAGTTGCATTTGTAACCTCCAGGTGCAGGGTCCCCACTACAGATACCCAGTCATCAGCTTGGTAGGTCACACACGTGATCATCAACCGGTCGTCGTTAACGATCAAGTGGCGCCTCGGCAGGCACCCCGTACTCCGCACGCAGTCGCGCCAGCCTGGTCTTCAGCTCGTCCACGACGCCGGCATGGGCGGGTGACTCATGGACGCTCGTCAGCTCGTGGGGATCATCCACCAAATCGAACAGGTGTTCTCGGCCAGGCCGCTCTCGTTCAGATAGTCCAACAGGCGGCCCAGGTTGTCGTCCACCGACGCGATCGTCCGCAGATAGTCCTTGAGGAAGCGCTGGTAGTTCCAGCGGATCAGATCGTCGCCCGTGTGGTTGGCGGCTCGGAACGCCTCGTTCTTGGGGCCGTACGCGGCGTTCCAGCGCTCCAGCTGCTCGGGGGTCAATTCCCGCGGCGGTTCGAGCTTCAGCGGCCGCGCCGCCAGGTGCCGCGCGATGGTCATGTACGTCCGCTTGGCGGCGCTGGCCCGCCCCTCGTAGTCATCGAACAGGGTGGGGGGTTCGGGGATGGTCACGTCATCGAACAGCGTGAGGTGATCCGGCCCCGGGTCCCAGGAGATGTGCGGCGCCTTGTGATGGTACATCAGCAGGAAGGGCCGGGTCGGGTCGCGCCGGTTCCGGAGCCAGTCCAGCGTCTTGTCGGTAATGAGGTCGGTCGTGTAGCCGGTCTCCTGCGCCGTCCCCGCCGGCGTCCAGAACTCCGGATTGTAGTAGCTGCCCTGGCCGCCGAATCCGGTCAGCACCTCCCAGTGGTCGAACCCGGTGGGCTCGCTCTGGAGGTGCCACTTGCCGATGAGCGCGGTCTGGTAACCAGCCTGGCGCAGCAGCTTGGGGAACGTGACTTGGGAGCCGTCGAACACCGAGCGTCGGCTGTGATCGGTGACGCCGTTCACGTGGCTGTGCTTGCAGGTGAGGATCACG
>JBOHSV010000240.1:0-4901 GCA_050921735.1 Gemmatimonadales bacterium
GCCCAGGGGGTGCAGGCCCGCGCCCAGCGCGAGCACCGCGTACAAGGCGGCGGCCAGCGCCACGTTCACGGCGGGACCGGCGAGCGCCACGACGAGCTCCTGGCGCGGGTCTTCGGGCATGCGCTCGAGCCGGGCCACGCCGCCGATCGGCAGCAGCGTGATGTCGCGCGTCGCGATGCCGAAGCGCCGGGCGGTGAGAGCGTGCCCCAGCTCGTGCAGCACGACGATGGCGAACAGGGCGAGGATGAACCCGACCCCGGCCAGCGCGTCCGCCGCGCTGCGCCTCGCCAGGTAGTGGCTGACGGCCACCCAGCCGACCAGGACCAGGAACGTGACGTGCATGTACACGGCGATGCCGGCGATGCGGCCGATCCGCCACGACCACTTCATGGCGTGAATGATACGCGCGCGCCCACCTCATAGACAGCGGACTTCGCCCTCCCGCACCGCGGGCGCCAGCGGCGTCGACCCCGCGTAGATCGCGCACGTCCGGATCGTGGCGGTGTGACTGACCCAGGCCGTCCACCCGTCCCCGGTCGTCGCGATCGTCGGGCCCACGACGCCGGTCGTGGTCTGGTACGCGGTCCCGAGGTCGGTGGTGTACTTGATCGAATCGGCGAAGTAGCTCTCTTCGGCGGTGAACAGGTTGCGCAGGTCGGCCTTCATGGACGTCAGATACGCCTTCTCTTTGGTGTTCGCGAATTTGGGGATCGCGATCGACGCGAGCACGCCGATGATGACGACCACGATCAGCAGCTCGATCAGGGTGAATCCACGGGGATGCATGATGCCACGCCTCGAGGCTAGGGGTGGAGCGCATTGCCAAGATCGGCCTTCCGGCGCGACCTTCATGTGACGTACCTCACCCACACCGGGCCCATGCGACCCTTCCGCCTCCTGCTCCTCGCCGCGCTCGGCAGCGGGACCGCGCCCTCGCTTCCCGCCCAGGCCGCGCGCGAGGTGGACGTGCTGGTGTACGGCGGCACGTCCGCCGGCGTCATCGCCGCCTATACCGCGAAGACCTCGGGCAAAAGCGTGGTGCTGGTCGAGCCCGGCCGCCATCTGGGCGGCATGACGTCGGGCGGGCTCGGCCAGACCGACATCGGCAACAAGTTCGCCGTGACGGGGCTGGCCCTGGACTTCTACCGGCGCGTGGGACGGCACTACGGCTGGTTCGAGGCCTGGCAGTTCGAGCCCCACGTCGCGGCGCGCGTGTTCGAGCAGTACGTGCACGAGGCGGGCGTGGAGGTGTGGCTCTCGCGCCGCCTGCGGCGCGTCCGCAAGGCCGGCACCCGCATCACGCAGGTCGAGCTCGAGGACGCGGGCGGCGGGGCGGGCGCGGGCCCCCTGGTGGTCGCGGCGCGCCAGTTCATCGACGCGTCCTACGAAGGCGACCTGCTGGCCATGGCCGGCGCGTCGTACGTCGTGGGTCGCGAGGCCAACGGCACGTACGGCGAGACGCTGAACGGCGTGCAGCTCCGGGGCCGGCATCAGTTTCCGGACGGCATCTCGCCCTACGTGGTCCCCGGCGATCCGTCGAGCGGCGTCGTGGCCGGGATCACCGGTGTCGGCGTGGCGCCCAACGGCGCGGGGCATCGCGGCGTGCAGGCGTACAACTTCCGGATGTGTCTGTGTCAGGGCGGGGACCGCATTCCGATCACCCGGCCGGACCGCTACGACCCCGCCCGGTACGAGCTGCTGCTCCGCCGAATCGCCGCCGAGCGCACCCCGTCGCTCGACTCGCTGTTCATCATCAGCCGGATGCCGAACGGCAAGACCGACTGGAACAATCGCGGCGGGTTCTCGACCGATTACATCGGCGGGAACTGGGATTATCCCGACGCGGACTACGCGCGGCGCGCGGAGATCTGGCGGGAGCACGAGCAGTATCAGAAGGGCCTGCTGTATTTCCTGGGCCACGACCCGCGGGTCCCCGCGCACCTCGGGGCGGAGATGGCGAGCTGGGGCTACTGTCGGGACGAGTTCCGCGACACCGGCGGCTGGCCGCACCAGCTGTACGTGCGCGAGGCCCGCCGGCTGGTGGGCGAGTACGTGATGACCGAGCACAACAGCGTCGGCCGCGAGGTGGTGGACGACGGCATCGCGCTGGCCGCCTACACCATGGACTCGCACAACGTGCAGCGGGTGGTCGTGAACGGCATGGTGAAGAACGAGGGCAACGTGGAAGTCGGCGGCCACCCGTGGGACGACCTGGGCGGCGCGGTCAAGGTGGCGCCCTACCCCATCGCGTATCGCTCGCTCACGCCCAAGCGGCGGGAGGTGACCAACCTCCTGGTGCCCGTGGCGCTGTCGGCCTCGCACATCGCCTTCGGCTCGATCCGCATGGAGCCCGTGTACATGGTGCTGGGCCAGGTCGCCGCGGTCGCGGCCGTCCTGGCGATCGACGCGGGGACCACCGTCCAGGACGTGGACGTGGCCGCGCTGCGGCGCGAGCTGCGCGAGAACCCGCTGGCGGACGGCAGCACGCCCGAGGTGCTGGTGGACGACGGCGACGAGGACCGCGTGCGCGTCTCGGGCGCCTGGACCCGCACCGCGCCGGAGGGGAAGTTCGGGCGGACGGCGCTCCGGCACGACGGCGACGGACCGGGCGAGGTCCGGTTCCGGCCCGAGATCGCGCGGGCGGGCGCCTACGAGGTCTACCTGTACTGGCCGCGGTCGGAGACGCTGTCGCCCAGCGTGCCGGTGGTCGTGCGACACGCCGGGGGGAGCGACACGATCATCGTCAACATGCGCGAGCCCGACGCCGTCCACGGCGGGTTGCAGCACGGGATCGTCTCGTGGGTGCGGCTCGGGGCGTTTGCCTTCCGTCCGGGCCGGGAGGCGTACGTCGCCGTGCGGGCCGTGGGGAACGGCCGGGTCTATGCCGACGCGGCGCTGCTGGTGCCGGTCCGGGAGGGTCGCTGACGCCGCCGGCCCCCGCCCCGCGACGCGTGCTCCTGGCCGACGCCGACGCGTTCTACGTCTCGGTCGCGCGGCTCGTCGATCCCGCGGGCGCGGGCCGCGCGCGGCTCCTGATCGTGGGCGGCTCGGCCGAAGGGCGCGGCGTCGTGATGTCGGCCTCGTACGAGGCCCGGGCCTACGGCGTCCACTCGGCGATGCCGATGGCGCGGGCCCTGCGCCTGTGCCCCGAGGCGGTGATCGTCCCCGTCCCGTGGGAAGCCTGCGCCGCGAAGGGCCGCGAGATCCGCGGCCTGCTCGAGCGGTTCGCGCCGATCGTGCAGCAGGCGTCGAGCGACGAATTCTACCTCGACCTCAGCGGGACGGAGCGGCTGTACCACGGCGAGCCGCTCGCCGACACCGCGCGTCGCATTCGCGGCGCCGTGCTCGCCGAGACCGCGCTCTCGCTGTCGGTCGGCGGCGGCGCGTCGCGGCTCGTGGCGAAGCTCGCCGCCGGCGTCGCCAAGCCGGGGCCCGGCCGCGCGGGCGACGGGGTGTACGTCGTGCCGAGCGGCGCGGAAGGGGAGTTCCTGCGGCGCTTCGCGCTGGCCGACCTGCCCGGAATCGGTCCGAAGACCGCCGCGCGCCTGCGACGCCTCGGCCTGCGAACGGTGGACGACGTGCTGCCCCTCGACCCCGGAGCCCTCGCCGCCCGACTGGGCGCCGGGCTGGGGCGCGCCGCGGAGTGGCTGTACCGGCTGGTGCGGGGCATCGACGACACGCGGGTCACCCCGCGCGACTCCGCCAAGTCCATCAGCCGCGACGAGACGTTCGCGCGGGACCTCGTGGCGGACGACGACCTCGTGCGCGAGCTCGCGGTCCTGGTGGAGCGCGCCACCAGCGACCTGCGCAACGCCGGGCTCCTCGCCCGCACGGTCGCGGTGAAGCTGCGCGACTGGGACTTCACGACGCGCCAGGCGAGGCGCACGCTCGCCGAGCCGGTGCTCTCGGACCGCGCGGTCTACGCCGCGGCGCGGGCCCTGCTCGCGAGGCTGCGCGCGACGCGCCGGGTCCCGGCCCGGCTCCTCGGCGTCGCGCTCTCGGGACTGGTGTACCCCGCGTCGGGGCCGCAGCTCGAGCTCTGGGCCGGCGCAGACCGGGGCGGGATCGAGACGGAACGGGACCGCACCATCGCCCGCGTCGTGGATACGGTGCGGGACCGGTTCGGGCCGGCCGCGCTGCGCCGCGGGCGACCCTAGCGGCTACAGGATGGATGCCAGCGAGCAGGAGAACCCGGGCAGCACGGCTTCCCCATCGAGCCCGCCGTCCGCCGTCACCAGCGTCTCGCCGCCGTCGTCGCGATAAACGCGGGCCAGGCGCCGCTCGGGGTCGATGACCCACACGAGCCTTGTGCCGGCGGAGATCCACTCGGCCACCTTGCCCAGCACGTCGCCGGGTCGATCGCCGGGCGACAAGACCTCGACCACGAGATCCGGTGCGAAGCCCGCGTATCCCGGCGGCGACGGGTGCGGCAGGCGTTCGCGCCGGACGAACGCCACATCGGGCCCTCGAACGGTGTCCGGATCGGTCGCGAGCTGGAACCCGGGGTCGCCCGCGAGAACGCGGCCCAGGTCGTGGGCGTCGGCATGATCCATGAGCGCCCTGGTGACGCGTGCGGTGACCTCGCCGTGGACGTAGCCCGGGGGCTCTCTCACGACGAGCACGCCACGCACGAGCTCCACGCGCTTGTCAGGCAGGTGGACACGCAGCAGCGCGTCCGCGGTCATGAGCGCAGGCGGTCCCATGTTCGGAACGTAGGCGGGCTCGGCGGGCATGGCAAGCGAAACGTGCTCGCGAACGGTCAACGCAAGGTCAACCGCCGCGGCGGGACTGCCTCGCCGGCCGCCCGACCAGGTTGGATCTCGCACCGGACGGCCGCGGCCGCCGCGGAATGGGTGAGCGCGCCGATCGCGATCAGCGCGGCGCCCGCCTCGGCGTAGGCC
>JBOHSV010000241.1:0-5307 GCA_050921735.1 Gemmatimonadales bacterium
GAAGGGCGCCGCGGGCCCGGGCGGGGCGCCGGGCCGGGACGGCCCGCGGCCGCAGGTGATCACCGTGCCGGGGCGGGACGTGTTCGGCACCCGCGTGCCGCCCCCGCTGGCCGAGCTGCTGTGGCCAACCACTGAACGCCGATAACGAGGTCTCCATGTCATACGCGAACCCCTCACGCTTCGCCGTCGCGGCGCTCGGTGCGCTCGCGCTGGCGGCCTGCGGGCCGCGGGCGCCGAAGTTCGTGGCCGTGGCGGAAGGATTCGCCACGCCCGAGTCGGTGCGCTACGACCCCGAGCTCGATCTGTTCTTCGTCTCGAACATCAACGGCACGCCGAGTCTCAAGGACAACAACGGCTTCATCAGCCTGGTCACCCCGTTCGGGCGCGTCGAGAACCTCAGTTTCATCACCGGCGGCCAGAACTTCGTGACGCTCGACGCGCCCAAGGGGATGGCGATCAAGGGCGACACGCTGTGGGTGGCGGACATCGACGTGCTGCGGGCGTTCAACAAGCGCACCGGCATGCCGATCGCAAGCTACGACTTCGCCCTCTTCCAGGCGACGTTCCTCAACGACGTGGCGGTGGGGCCCGACGGCTCGCTCTACATCACCGACACCGGGATCCGCATCGGGCCGGGCGGCGTCGAGCATCCCGGCCCGGACCGGGTCTTCCGGCTCGCGCCCGATGGGCAGGTGAGCGTCGCGCTGGAAGGCGACACGCTGGGGTGGCCCAACGGCATCACGTGGGACGCCAGGAACGAGCGCTTCCTGATCGTCTCGTTCGGCAAGCCCACGGTGCTGGCCTGGAAACCCGGCGAGGCGGCCCCCACCGTCGTGGCCACGGGACCGGGCGGCTTCGACGGCATCGAGTTCATCGACCGGGACCGCGCTCTGATCTCGACGTGGGCCGACTCGAGTCTGTACGTGCTCGCGAGCGACGGCACGCTGAGTCCGTATCTCGCGGGCCTCGCGTCGCCGGCGGACATCGGCGTCGACACCCAACGGGGACGGGTCGCGATCCCGCTGTTCAATCCGAACAAGGTGGAGATCTGGTCGGCGCCGTAGGACGAGAGGCGGACGCCTCTCGTCCCGCGCGATGAACCCCTCGACGTATTGGAAGGACAGCCGCGCCCCGCGCCACAGCCTGTTGCTCGCCCTCCCGCTCGTGATCGGCTACGAAGGGCTCGCCGTGGCGCTCGCCGAGCCGGGCGGCGGCATCCGGAACGGCGCGGACGTCCTGCTGCGCGCCCTGTTCACCGCCGTGGCGGGGCCCTACGGCCACGTCGCGTTCTGGGTGTGCCTGATCGGCGCGGGCCTGTGGCTCGTGGGGCGGGACCTGCGCCGGGGCGGCGTCCGCGCCGGGGTGCTGGCCCTCATGCTGCTCGAGTCCGCCGCGCTGGCGCTCGTCGTGGGGGCCCTCGTGGCGGCGCTGACCGCCACCCTGCTCCGCCCGCTGGCGCTCGCCGCCGGCCTGCAGGCCGCCCAGCTCGACTGGCCCACGCGGCTGATGGTCTCGCTCGGCGCGGGGCTGTACGAGGAGCTGGTGTTCCGCGTGCTCCTCGTGTCGCTGCTCGCGTTCGTCGTGAGCCGGGTGCTCGGCCTGGGGCCGCTCGCCGCCGGCGCGGCGGCGGCGCTGGGCGGCGCCTTCATCTTTTCGGCGTTCCACTACGTGGGGCCGTACGCCGACCGCCTGACGCTCTACTCGTTCACGTTCCGCTTCCTGGCGGGGCTGTTCTTCAGCGCCTTGTACTTGTTACGCGGGTTTGGGATTACCGCGTGGACGCACGCGTTGTACGACGTGTTCCTTCTGGTCATCTGACCGTCTATCGGTAGAGAATCCGGTAGATCCGCCCCCCCTTGTCATCGCTCACGTACAGCGACCCATCCGGCCCCACCGCCACACCGCTCGGCCGGTGCAGCGCGCCGCCGGGGCTTTTGTCCGGACCCGCGAACCCGTCCGCGAACACCTCGTAGGCGCCGGCCGGGCGACCCCCGGCGAACGGCACGAAGGTCACGTTGTAGCCCTGCTGCGGGAGCGGGGCGCGGTTCCAGGAGCCGTGGAACGCCACGAACACCCCCCCCCGATACCTGGCGGGGAACTGCGTGCCGGCATAGAACGCGAGGCCGTTCGGGGCCCAATGGGCGGGGAACGCCACGGCGGGGGTGCGGGCCTCGGCGCAGCGACCGGCCGTCTCGCCGTCGCCCCCGTATTCGGGCGCGAGCACCTTCCTCCTCTTCTCGGGGTCGTAATAGCAGTAGGGCCAGCCGTAGTCGCCCCCCCGCTCCAGTCGGAACAGCTCTTCGGCCGGCTGCTCCGCGCCCTGCGCCTCGGTGAACAGATCCGGCCAATTGGCGTGCAGCACGTCGCGCCCGTGCTGGGCGCCGTACAGCGCGCCCGAGGCCGGCTCGATCGCGAGCGCGAGCGTGTTCCGCAGACCGGTGGCGAAGCGCTCGCCGTCGGCCTGGGTCTGCCCCAGACGCTCCGTCTCGAACCGCCAGACGCCCCCGCTCACCTCGAGCAGCGGACAGGGATCCTGCCCCTCCGCGCCGGGCTGGCGATCCCCCTCCTGGCACGCGTTCGACGGCGCCCCGACGTTCACGTACAGCCCGCCGTCCCGGCCGATCGCGATCCCCTTGGCCGCGTGCTGGCGGCGATTGAGCAGGCCGGCCACCACCGTGTCCGGCGCGCCGGCCGGCTCGAGCCGGCCCGGCGCCCAGGCCCACCGGACGACGGCGTCGTCGGTCGCGAAGTACAGGTGGCCGCCGTCCAGGGCGATGCCCGTGCCGCCGGCCGGTCCGAAGCGGCGCAGCACGTCGGCCTCGCCGTCGCCGGTCGTGTCGCGCAGGGCGAGCACGCCGCCCTCGTCGCCGCGCAGGGCGACGAACAGGTCGCCGTTCGGGGCCACGACCAGGTGGCGGGCGCGGCCCACCGAGTCGGCGACGATGAGGGCGCAGAACCGGTCGGGGAGACTCAGCCCGGCGGCCGGATCGCAGGACGGCGCGCGTTGCGCGCGGAGGGCGCCGGACCCGAGGGCCCAGGCGCTCGCGACGAGCAGGAGTGTGCGGGTCATGGCGGATAGTCTAGTCGCCCCCGCCGGGAGACGCTACGTTCGAGCGCCTTTCACCGGGAGCCCATTCGCCGTGATCGCCGCGCGTTCCCGCGTCGCCCTCGCCACCCTTGTGGTCGTGCCGCCGGTGCTGGCGGGCCAGCATCCGTACGCCACCGGCATGTCCTTCGACCCGGCCGTTCCGACGCCGCGCTCCGTGCTGGAGTACGAGGTCGGCGACCGCTTCACGCCGCACCACCTGCTGATGCGTTACCTCGAGCGCCTGGCCGCGGCGAGCCCGCGCGTGCGCGTGGACACGGTGGGCCGCACGTTCGAGGGCCGGGAAGTGGTGATGGCGATCGTGACCAGCACCGCCAACCAGGAGCGCGCGGACCGGATTCGCGCCGACGCGGCCCGGCTCGCCGATCCGCGCAGCGCGTCCTCGGCCGAGCTGACCCGCATCGCCGGCCGGCTTCCCGCGATCGCGTGGCTGGGGTACACCGTGCACGGCGACGAGGCCTCGGGCGTGGAGGCCGCCATCGCGCTGCTCTACCAGCTCGCGGCCGGCCAGGACGAGGAGACCCGCCTCATCCTGGACAGCGTCGTGGTCCTGATCGATCCCGTCCAGAACCCCGACGGCCACGAGCGGCACGCGCACGACGTCGAGCGGGCGCGCGGCGCGGTCGGCGTGCCCACGAACCGCAACGCCATGATCCACGGCGGCACCTGGCCCGGCCCGCGCACGAGCCACTACCACTTCGATCTCAACCGCGACTGGTTCATCCAGTCGCACCCCGAGTCGCGCGGCCGGACGCGAGCCATGCTGCGCTGGTGGCCGCACGTCGTGGTCGACCTGCACGAGATGGGCTCCGACGCCACCTACTTCTTCCCGCCGCCCATGGAGCCGGTCAACAAGCTGGTGCACCCGACGATCCTCAAGTGGTGGGAGGTGTACGCGGCGGCGAACGCCGCGGCGTTCGACCGGCACGGCTGGTCGTTTTTCCGGCGCGAGGGCTACGACGAGTTCTATCCGGGCTACGGCAGCTCCTGGCCGATCTACCTCGGCGCGGCGGGCATGACCTACGAGCAGGCGTCGAGCGAGGGCGGCGCCGTGCGGCGGGACGACGGCACGGTGCTCACCCTGCGCGACGCGGCGCACCACCACTATGCGACGTCCTGGGCCACGCTGCTCACGACCGCGCGCCGGGCCCGCGAGCGCGTCCGGGACTACCTGGCCTTCCGGCAGGCCGCGCTCACCGATCCCGGCGCCATGCGCGCGATCGTGTTCGAGCGCGACGCCGACGGCCGGGCCGATTCGCTGGCGGCGCTGCTCGCCGCGAACGGGATCACCGTCGGACGGCTGCGCGCCGCCGTGGAGACGCGGGACGCCACGGCGTTCGGCGAAGCGGCGCCGCGCCCCGTGCGGCTCCCCGCGGGGGCGTACGTGGTGGACCTCGCGCAGCCGCAGGGCCGGCTCGCGAAGGCCATCCTCGAGCCCGACGCGCCGCTGGACTCGTCCTTCATCGCCGCCGAGCTCGAGCGCCGGCGCACGGGACAGCCCGACCGGTTCTACGATCTGACGGCGTGGGCCCTCCCCTACACCTTCCGCCTCCGCGCCTGGTGGACCCGATCCCCGGTCGGCCCGGCGGATTCCGTGCGCCTCGGGCGGTCTGCCGCGGACGCCGGGCGCGGCGCCTACGGGTACGCGTTCCCGCCGGCGAGCGAGGCGAGCCTGCGATTGCTCGCGCGCCTCCTGACCGACAGCGTGCGCGTGTGGTACGCCCCGCGCGCCTTCCGCGCGGGGGGCGCCACGTTCCCGCGGGGCGCGTTCGTGGTGCGGGCCGCCGCCAACGACGCCGACGTGCACGAGACGATCCGGCGCGAGGCCGCGGCGGCCGGCGCGCGGGTCGTCCCGCTCGCCTCGTCGGGCGTGGACGAAGGCACGGACCTGGGCTCCTGGAGCGTCTTGCCGATCCGGGCGCCGCGCGTGGCGCTGGTCGGCGGCCCGCCGGTCTCCGGCAACTCATTTGGCTACGCGTGGTACGCGTTCGACCAGCGGCTCGCCTATCCGGTCGCCACGGTCGCCGCCGCATCGGTCGCGGCCCGGGTGCTCCAGGATTTCGACGTCCTCGTGGTCCCGTCGGTCTCGGCGGGCGCGTTCGAGCGGACGCTGGGGGACGGCGGCCGGACGGCGATCGCGGAGTGGGTGCGCCACGGCGGGACCCTCGTTACGCTCGACGGGGCGACGGCCTGGCTCGCCT
>JBOHSV010000242.1:0-4513 GCA_050921735.1 Gemmatimonadales bacterium
CGCAGGCCCAGTCCCAGGAGTCGCGTGCCCGTGTCCGTCACGTCGCGGCCGGCGCGGGCGGGGTCTCGGGCCCCGCCCCCGGCGCCGGCTGCGGTTCCGGGGCCGCTTCATCGGCCGTCCCGGCGGCCTCGTCGCCGCCCTCATCCACCAGCTCGTTCAGGAACGCAAGCAGCTTGTCCCCGAGCTCCGGGGTCATGCCCGCCATGCCCTCGATGTCCTCGCGCTCGAGGTCGAGAATGTCCTGCAGCGTCTTCTTGCCGCTTCGCTCGAGCACGGCCACCAGCTCCGCGTCCAGCCCCTTCATCTCGCTCAGCGCGACACGCGTCGCCTGCTCGTCCTCGGCCGGCAGAGGCGCGAAGAGCGGCCCCTCGCCGCCCCGCTCGAGCCACTCGCGGCTCGAGTACAGGTCGATCTTCCAGCCGGTGAGCTCGGAGGCCAGGCGCACGTTCTGCCCGTTGCGGCCGATCGCGAGTGAGAGCTGGTCTTCGTCCACGATCGCCTGGATGGTCTTCGAGTCCGGGTCCGAGAACACCCGGGCGACGCGGGCCGGCGCGAGCGCGAGCTTCGCGAAGCGCTCGGGGTCGGGGGACCAGGGCACGATGTCGATGCGCTCGCCGGCCAGCTCGTTCACGACGGCCTGCACGCGCGACCCCTTGAGGCCGACGCACGCGCCCACCGGGTCGATCGAGTCGTCGCGGCTGGCCACCGCGATCTTCGTGCGGCTCCCGGCCTCGCGCGCCGTCGCCCGGATCTCGACCACGCCCTGCTGGATCTCCGGCACCTCGATGCGGAACAGCGCCTTCACGAACAGCGGGTCGGCGCGCGACAGGATCAGCCGGGGGCCCTTGGGCGTCTCCTCGATGCGCTTCAGCACCGCGCGAATCGTGTCGCCCTGGTGGAAGTGCTCGCGATGGTTCTGGTCGCGGTAGGGGATGATCGCCTCGGCCTCGCGGAACCGGCTCAGCATCACCACGATCTTGCCGCGCTCGATCTGCTGGACCTCGCCCGGCAGCAGCTCCCCCACCTTACCCGAGAACTCGTCGCGAATGCGGGTGCGCTCGCCCTCGCGCACGCGCTGGATGATCCGCTGCTTGGCCGCCTGCACGGCCGTGCGCCCGAACTCCACGAACGGCACTTCCTCTTCCAGCACGTCGCCCAGCTGGAAATCCGGATCCTCGAAGCGGGCCTCCTCGAGCGTCACCTGGCAGCTGGGGTCCTCGACGGACTCCACCACCGTCTTCAGGATCACGATCCGAATCGTGCCCTTCATCTCGTCCACCGCGATCTCGGGGCGCACGTTGGGCCCGTAGCGCTTGACCAGCGCCGCGTGTAACCCGTCCTTCAGCAGCTCGATCAGCTCCGCGCGCTCGAGCTGCTTGGCACTCGTCAGCTCGCGCAGCGCGGCCACGACGTCGGGGCTATTCGCCATCACCACCATCCTTGGTCACCAGTCCACCGCGAGGTGTGCCTCGCGGATGTCGGCCAGGTTCAGCGTCAGCGGCTCGCCGCCTTCGGGCGCGAGGACCACCGTCGCGTCGTCGGGGACGGCCACGATGCGGGCCCGCACTCGGCCCCGGCCCGGCAACCGGGCCCGCACGTCATGGCCCACGAACCGCACCCAGTGCCGGTGCCACTTGAGCGGCCGCTCCATGCCGGGGCTCGACACCTCCAGCACGTAGCGGGGTCCCAGGAGCCCGTCCCGGTCGAGCCAGGCCTCGAGCCCGCGGCTCACCGAGGCGCACTCGTCCACCGTCACGCGCCGGCCCACCCCCTCCGGCACGTCGATGCGCACTTGAACGAGCGGCCGGTTCGGCGTGCCGCCGATGCGGAGATCGGCCAGATCGAACCCGAGCGCGTCCACCCGGGTCCAGAAGGCGTGCAGCAGGCTGTCGGAGAGCATGCAAAAAAAGCAAAAAAAAGCGCGGGCCGAACTTCGCCCGCTCACACGCGGATTATAGCGGCCCGGCCCGCAGTGTCAAGGCTGGCCCACGTACGCCACCATGCGCCCGTCCCGGGCGCCCGACGCCCGGTGGGAGAAGAAGTGCCGGCGGTCGTGCGCGGGGCACCACGGGGACACGCTCACCTGCGTCACGCCCAGCTCCGCCGCTTGCCGGGCCAGCACGGTCCGGAGGTCCACACGCGCCACGGCATCGGCGGCGACTCGCTCGCCCCCCTCCTCCGGGCGCTCGCGCCGCGCGTCGGCGAGGGCCTGCGCGACCTCAGACCCTACTTCATAACACGAGCCACAAATACCAACACCACAATGCATTACGATGTCAGCCGAACGCACGAACGCCCGCTCCTTGAGGAGCCCGATGCCGCGCTCGAGAATCCGGCCCGCGGTGCCGCGCCATCCCGCGTGAAGCAGGGCGATGGCGCCCTTGTCGGGGGCGGCGAGATAGACGGGGACGCAGTCGGCCACGGTGATGGTGAGCAGCACCCCCCGCTCGGCCGTGGCGTGGCCGTCGACGCCGTCGAGCAGCAGCCACCCGTCGGGCCGGCCGGCGTGCCAGCGCACCCCCGTGCCGTGGACCTGGTGGCTCAGCACCACGGTGGGGAACGCGGGCGCGAAGGCGGCCCGGAACGCGCGCCACCGGCCCATCACCTGTCCCACGCTCTCGTCGCTCCACAGCCCCAGGCTCAGCGGCCGACTGGTGATGCCGGCCACGATGCCGTACCGCTCAGCCCATTCCGCGAGCTCGAGCCGCGGGACGACGGGGTCGCCGGCGGGGGATTCCCGCAGCTGGGCCATGGCCGCCGGGCCGGCGGGCCGGGGGACCGCTTTCACGACACGCGCTCGATGTGAGCGCCCAGGGCGCGCAGGCGCTCGTCGATGCGCTCGTACCCGCGCTCGATCTGCCCGATGTTGTGGATCGTGGATTCCCCTTCGGCCGCGAGGGCCGCGAGCAGCATCGCCATGCCGGCGCGGATGTCGGGGCTCTCCACCACGCCCCCCCGCAGCGCCGAGGGCCCCGCGATGACGGCGCGGTGCGGATCGCACAGCACGATGCGCGCCCCCATCCCGATGAGCTTGTCGACGAAGAACAGCCGCGACTCGAACAGCTTTTCGAACACGAGCACCAGCCCGTCGCACTGCGTGGCCACGACGATGGCGATCGACATGAGATCGGCCGGGAACGCGGGCCAGGGGCCGTCCTCGAGCTTGGGCACGTGACCGCCGAGGTCGGGGCGGACGCGGCGTTCCTGGTCGGCGTCGACGACGAGGGTGGTACCGTCGAGGCGGGGCCGCACGCCCAGCCGGTCGAAGGCGAACAGCGTGGAGCGGAGGTCTTCCGCCCGGACGCCCTCGATGGTGACGGCCCCGTTGGTGACGGCCGCGAGCCCCACGAACGACCCGACCTCGATGTGGTCCGGGCCCACGGTGCAGGCCGCGCCGCGCAACGGGCGGCCCCCGTGCACGGTGACGACGTTGGTGCCGATGCCCTCGATCTCGGCGCCCAGCGCGACGAGGAAGCGCGCGAGGTCCTGCACGTGCGGCTCGGCGGCGGCGTTGCGCAGCACGGTGGTGCCCCGCGCCGCGACCGCGGCCATGAGCGCGTTTTCCGTACCGGTCACGCTCGGTTCGTCGAGGAAGATGTCGGTGCCCGCCAGCCCGTCGCTTTCGATCTTGTAGCTCGCGCCGACCGTGATCTCCGCGCCCAGCCGCTCGAGGGCCAGGAAATGCGTGTCCACGCGTCGCCGGCCGATGACGTCGCCGCCCGGGGGCGGCAGGGTCACGCGCCCGAAGCGCGCCAGCAGGGGTCCGGCGAGCAGGATCGACGCGCGGATCTTCGCGGCGAGCGCCGGATCGAGCTCGCGGGGCTGGGCGGCGGCCGCGTTCACCTCGACCACGTTGGGGCCGGCCCACCGCGTGTCGGCGCCGAGGTGCGCGAGCAGCGCAAGCATCGTCTCGACGTCGCGGATGTGGGGCACGTTCTCGATGCGGCAGGGACCGTCGGCGAGCAGCGTCGCGGCCAGGATGGGCAGCGCGGCGTTCTTGTTCCCCGCCGGGCGAACGGTGCCGTGCAGCGCGCGCCCGCCGGTCACGACGAACGTCGGAGCCATAGGCCGCCAAGCTACGGCGCCGCTTGACCGCGCGTCAAGCGTTCGCGAACGTTCGCCGCATGAATCCCGTGCTCGCGCTCGGGCTGGTGGCCGCCGCGGGAATCGCCGTGACGCGCCTGCCGCGCATCCCGTTGCGCCAGCCGCCCCACTTCGACCTCGTGCTCGCGGCCGGGACGCCCCTCATCCTGCTGGGGCTGCTGCTGGGGCCCGGCATCGGCGTGCTCGACCGCGCCGTGTTGCGCGCCCTGGCGCCGCTCACCGCGCTCGCCATCGGCTGGATCGGCGCCGTGTTCGGGGCCCGCTTCGAGTGGCGCTTCGTGCGCCGCATCCCGATCGCCGTGTGGGTCCTCGTGCTGCTCCAGTCGGTGTGCGTGTTCGGCGCCGTGGGGCTGGCGGCGTGGCTGTTGGCGCGCTGGCGACCGGAGCTGGCGCAGGCCTGGGCGCCGAC
>JBOHSV010000243.1:0-4420 GCA_050921735.1 Gemmatimonadales bacterium
CCCACCGCCAGCGTCAGCCGCCGCCCCGCACGCCGCGACAGCTCCACGGCGTTGCGGTACGCGTGCTCCACCGTCGTGTTGCCGTAGGACACCGAGATGCCGCGCACGTCGAGCTCCGGCGAGCACACCGCGAGCCACGACGCCAGCGCGTCGTCGATGCCGGGATCCGTGTCGATAACTACGGGGAGCGGGGAGCGGGGAGCGGTACTCGACGGAGCGGTCACGAGTAAAGGCTAGGGGGCGGCTACCTCGTTTGCAATAGTTTCGCGCAGCCGGCGGAACTCCGCGGCGCCGCCGAAGCCGAAGATCCGCTCGACCACGCGGCCGCGGCGGTCGAGCAACACCGAGTACGGCAGGCCGCGGTAGTGATACGTCCCCTTCATGCGGCCGCCGCCGGCCAGGATCGGGAACGGCGGCCGGAACTCCCGCACGAACGCCCGCATCGCGTCCCGGTCCACGTCGTCCGAGATCGCCGCGACGTCGAAGTCCTTCCGGTCGAAGTCGAGGTACAGCGCCGCCATGTGGGGGAACTCCTCGCGGCACGGATCGCACCACGACGCCCAGAAGTTCACCAGCGTCACCCTCCCGCGGTAATCGGCGAGCCGCACGGTGTCGCCGTCCAGGTCGGGGAGGGCGAAGGCCGGCGCGAACGGCTCCCGCCCCACCGGCGCGACACCCGCGGCGAGCGTCACCGCGTCGAACGTCCGCAGCGCGCCGTCGGACCCCAGCGCCACCGCCGTCTCCGTCGAGTCGAGTCGCTCGGTATGCCGGATCGCCCCCGTGGCCGGGTCGAGCACGTCCACGCGCCGGGCCGTGCCGGACGAGTCCTCGGCGCCGAGGACGTACACCCGACCGTCCGGCCCGACCACGAGCGCGACCGTGGCGATGGCGTGCGCCACGGGCAGCTCGCGGCCGCGCGCCGGGAGATACCGGGGGTCGCCGCCCACGTGCGGCAGGCCGCGGCGCGTGGTCCAGACCGGCGTCCCGTTGCGGTCGTACTTCGTGATCTCGTCCGCGACGAGCAACGCGAAGTAGACGGCCCCGTCGGGCCCCAGCGCCACCGCCCCCGCGTTCACGAACTGTGCCAGAAACGGCGGCTCCGGCAGGCGGATCGTCGCCAGCCCCTCGAGCGGCCTCCCCAGAGTGTCGAGCACGCGGATCAGCGGTTCCGTTTCCGGCTCGGGCAGCAGGGCGGGGACGCGGTACGGCGAGCGGACGGCGGCGACGCGCGTGCCGGTCCGGTCGCCCGCGTAGAGGGCCACGGCAAAGGGCGGTGCCCACTCCCGCCTGAGCGACCCGGCGGTGTCCAGCACTACCGCGTCGCCCGTGAGCTCGGTGACCAGCAGGCGATCGCCCAGCGGCGACACCGCGACCGGCTGCGCCAGCGCGGAGCTCGCGAGCGTGCCCGCCGGACGCAGGCGCGCGTCGAACGCCAGGAGGCGGCTGTTGGCGGGATCCGGAGCCCACGAGTGCCCGCCCACCCACGCGGCAGGCGAGCGCTCGAAGAACAGCAGGGTGAGGCGGTCGCCGTTCCCGCCGCCGCAGGCGGGCACCGCCGCGAGCAACACCAGGGCGGTGCCCCACCCGCGCGGCGTCACGCGGCTCAGCTCGCCGCGGTGACGGACTTCAGCTCCAGCACGTGCAGGCCGTTCACCACGCGGTGAACCCCGGTCACTTTGACCTTGCCCTCGGCGTGCTCGGCGAGCTGCGGGTTGGCAGGATCGGCGGGCTTGCCGGTGATGGGCAGGTACAGGGTGCCGTCCGAGCCGAGGATACCCAGGGGCACGCCAGCTTTGGCACACGCCTGGGCACACATCTTGTGCCCCTCACCCGACTGGCCCTTCGCGTAGCAGCCCATGTCCACCACCTGGCCCGTGATCGTGACTTCCTTCCCCTGGCCGGCCTTCTGGTCGGCCTTCGCCTGCGCCTGGAGCGGGATGGCGAACAGGGCCGCCACCGCGGCGCTCGCGAGAATCCGTTTCAGCATCGCTGCAACCTCCGTTAGGGTAACCGAACGTGAACCGGCGGGGTCGACAACCGCCGCCCCCCGTGATACGTACGACCGCCTCCGACGTTCCGGATTTCTCTATATTGCCCGCATGGGCGAGGCGTACCGCGCGCTGGTCGAGACGTTCGGCCGCGGCTGGGAGCAGGGCGACGCCGAGGCGATCGTGTCGGTGTTCGCACCCGACGCGGTGTTTTTGGACGACCCGTTCGGCACCCGGCTCGTGGGCCAGGGGGCCATCCGGTCCTACTGGGCGGACGTGCCCAAGAACCAGGCGGAGGTGTCATTCACGGCCGGGGAGATCTTCACGGCGGGCCCGTGGTTCGCGGCGGAGTACCGGTGCACGTTTCGCCGTCGCAAGACGGGTGAGCGGGCTGAGGTGAAGGGGGCGATGTTTTGTGAGACCAAGGACGGGAAGATCACGGAGATGAGAATGTATTGGCACAGGAGCTAGTCGGCAGGTGGCTCCTGTCTCCTGACGTACTCGAGCGCCCATTCAATCAAGTCCACGCTTCGCGTGCCGATCCTCATCGCCTGCTGCATCGCTTCCTCTTCCTCCATCCCCTTGTCCAGCATGAGGTACGGGATCAGGGTCGCTCCCACGCGATTCCCGCTGCCGCAGTGAAAGAACGTCGCGCGGTCGCCCACCAGGTTGGCCACGGTGTCGCGCAGGCGGACGAGGGTTTCCTCGGTGAGGCTGGCGTAACTGACGGGGATGTTGACGTACTCCATGCCGGCTGCCTGGACGGCCGAGGGTTCGTCGAACGGCCGCGGTTCCATAGGGTCGCGGATGTCGAGCACCACCTCGCACCCCGCCGCGCGCAGGGCCGGGACATGCTCGGGCGACGGCTGGCCGCCGGTCACGAGGCCGGGCAGAGGCTCGCACGCGTTGGGCACGCCGGCGATGGCGCGCAGGAGGTCGCTCATGGGGGCGGCGGACGGTGTAGGTTTGGAAATATATGAGAGACGGGCAGTGTTGGCTTGGCGCGGCGGTCGTGGCTCTCGCCGCGTTCACCCAGCCCGCCCCCGACCGTCCGCGCCCGTCTCCGCCCGTCCAGCAGTCTCAGGTTCTCCTCGCCACGACCACCTCCACCCGCGACGCCGGCCTGCTGGACGCCCTGCTGCCGATCTTCACCCGGCAGACCGGCTATGCGGTGAAGGTCGTCGCGGTGGGGAGCGGGCAAGCGCTGGAGCTGGGGCGGCGCGGAGACGCCGACGTGGTGCTCAGCCACGCGCCCGAGCAGGAGCGCGCGCTCACCGACTCGGGGTACTTTCTGCGGCGCCGGCGCGTGATGCACAACGACTTTCTCGTGGTGGGCCCCCCGGGCGATCCCGCGGGGTTGCGCGGCATGAACGACGCCCGCGCCGCCTTCCGCCGCATCGTGCGCCACGAGGCGGCGTTCGTGTCGCGCGGCGATCGCTCCGGCACGCACCAGCTCGAGCGCCGTCTGTGGCGCGAGATCGGCGTCACGCCCCCGGGCGCGGGGAGCTGGTACGTCGAGTCGGGACAGGGCATGGGCGAGACGCTCCAGATGGCGGATCAGAAGCGCGCCTACACGCTCACCGACCGGGCCACCTACCTCGTGTGGCGCGACAAGGTCCAGCTCGCGCCCGTGGTGGAAGGCGACTCGCTGCTCTACAACGTGTATCACGTGATGGAAGTGAACCCCCGTAACGCGCCGCGCGTGAACGCCGCCGGCGCCCGCGCGCTGGCCGACTTCCTGGTCGCCGGGGAGACCCAGGGCCTGATCGGCGAGTTCGGCAAGGCGCGGTTCGGCCAGAGCCTGTTCGTGCCGGCGGATTCTTCGTGAAGGGCGGCGTCGGCTTTGCGTCGTTCCAGGAGGAGGGCGCGGACGCGGCGACCGGGTTCGGTCTCGTGCTCGGCCTCGGGTACGACGTGCGGGTGGGCCGGAACGTCTCGATCACGCCGGTCGCCAACTTCAACTGGGGCAGCGTGGGCGACGTCGTGAGCCCCGTCGACGTCTCGGAGAACGTGAAGCAGAACGTCCTCCAGCTGGCCGTAGGGGTCACGTTCCACTGAGCCAGCCGCCCGAGCGGAGGCAGCGGCCCCCGACACGGCGGCGGTCCGCCAACATTTCCAGGCGACCCATCAAGCGATGGGCGACGCGCACTGGGCGATGTTGCGCGCGGCGGCCCGGGCGCGCGCCGTGCTCACCGACACGACCTGAAGCCGATCCGCAGTGGGTCGGCGCGGGACCCCGTGTGCGGCATGACCGTGGACCCCGCGCACGCGGCCGCCGAGGTGGAGCACGCCGGGACGCGATACTTCTTCTGCTCCACGGGGTGCGCCGCGAAGTTCCGCGCCGAGCCGGAGCGCTATATCGCCAACCGCGCGGCTGACCCCGGGGAACCCCGGACCGCCGGCCCGGGGTCAGCCCTCCGGGGTCCCAAGCC
>JBOHSV010000244.1:0-4577 GCA_050921735.1 Gemmatimonadales bacterium
AGGCGAGCCACCCCTCGCGCCGCGGCGCGCGGGCGCCCGGGGCGAACAGGTCGAACCGGTCCGAGCGCTCGACCCGGTACTCGCCCTCGAAGCGCTTGAAGCGGGTGAGCGGGTAGCGGACCTGGGCGAACACGCCGTAGGACGTCTCCTCGAACACCGAGCTGTAGTCGCCCTCGTAGAACAGGCCGCGCTGGCGGAACGCCCCCACGCCCCAGTTCACCCGCCGCGCTTGATTCAGGTAGAAGACGGTGCCGTTGAGGTTGTCGAGTAGGCTGCCCAGGCCGCTGCCCTGGAAGGCCGACGCGCCGAGGAACACGATGTGGTCGCTCAGGAGGTCGCTGAACACGAACACCGCGCCCTGCGCCGAGCCGATGCCCGGTGCCACGAAGGCGTCGCCCGCCGCGAAGTCGAGGGTGAACTTGCGCTCGTAGGGCGCCGCGTCGGCGCGCGCGTACTGCGGATCGGCCAGCTCGGGCCACGTCCACTCCGGCGCCCGCCGCTCGGCGGCCAGCGCGATCGGCGCGCCCGCCCCGTCGGGATCCGGCGGGGCGAAGTAGATGTTGAAGCTCAGGCGCGAAAAGCTGCCGAACAGGAATCCGCCGTCGGCCGCCATCCACTCGGGATCGAACGCGCCGTTCAGCACGTCGGTCTCGCGCCGGCCCGCGCCCGTCGTGTCGACGGAATAGATCTGATAGGTCCCATCGCGGTCGCTCGAGAAGTAGATGCGCCCCGTGGCGGGGGACCAGCGGGGCGCCTCGTCGCGCCAGTCGCCGTACGTGAGGTACGCGACGGCCCCGCTCGCGAGGTCGAGCGTGAACAGATTGCGCGCGCCGCCGGCCCCGAACGCCGTCCGGTCGGACGCGAACGCGACCGTCCGCCCGTCCGGGCTCACCGTCGGATCGAGGTCCTCGTAGCGGTCGGCCGTGAGACGCTCCAGCCGGCCCCCGGGCAGCCACAGGCGGTACAGATCGGAGTAGCCGGACAGCGAGAGGCCGGAGAAGACGACACTTCCCCCGTCCGGCGCCCACGCGGGCGAAAGGATCGACACCAGCTCCGCGAACTGGTAGCGGCCCACGACCCGGTCGCGGGTCAGGTCCCAGAAGAACACCGCGTCGCGGTCGAAGAAGCGGCTGCTGAAGACCGCGACGCCCGCCCGGTTGACGTCGATCCGCGAATCGAAGAAGTGGAACGACTCGAACTCCTCGCTGCGCTCGCCCCGAACGATCGTGCGCGCGTCGCCGCCGGCCAGCCCCGTGGCGTAGATGTCCGTATAGCCGCGCGACGGCGAGAAGTACAGCACGCGACCCGCGGTATCGCCCGGCAGGCGGTACCCGGCGGGCTTGACCGCCGCCTCGGCCAGGAGCCGCCCCGTGAGCGCCACGGGGCGGGCGGCCGAGACCGCAGGGTAGTAGCGGCGGCGCATCCAGTGCCGCCACTCTTCCGACAACCGCTCCAGCGGCGCCCCGTACACGGCGCGCACCGCCGCCTCGAACGAATCGTACTTCCACGTGTCCCGATACATCTGGAGGATCCGCCACTCGCCGTAGACGCCCGCGAGGTACCGATGGATGCTTCCGCCCAGCGGATACACCAGCCCGCCTCCGGCGTGCGACAGCTCGCCGAGCGCCGGGAGCCGACCGGTCACGGTCACGTCGCGCAGGACCATTTCGTCGCGGGTGTCTTCGCCGGCCGAAAAGAACTCGGCGAGGCCCTCCGTCCACCATAGCGGCAGCGTGGCGTGGCGCTGGCGGGGATAGCGCGCCGACACCTCGGCCATGAGGCTCAGCTGGAACACGTGCACCAGCTCGTGGCGGAGGGTGTGGCGGAACTCGGCGTAGCTGCCGGTGAACGGCAGGGCGACCCGGCGTTTGACGAACTCCGTCACGCCCAGCAGGCCTTCGGGCGGCACGAACGGCAGGATGTTGGTCTGCTCGAAGTCCGTGTGCGAGGCGTAGACGATCAGGGGGATGCGCCGCCGCACCGCGTGCGCGAACCGCCGCGCGAGCTCCCCGTAACTCTCCTCGGCGTAGGCCAGCGCCACGCGGCCCAGTTCCTCGGCCTCGGGATAGTAGTACAGGTCCACGTGCTCGCCGCGGAGCACCCGCCAGTCGAACGGGCGGTACTGGATCTTGTTCTGGCCGAAGTAGCCGAACTGGGCGACGGCGCCGCGGGCGACGCCGAGGAGGAGCAGCGCGCTAAGGACGAGCCGGGTCGGGCGCAGGCAGGTGCTCCGTGCGCGCCATCTCGAACCAGACGAGATAGTTGGCGTGGTAGACCACCCCCATCTGGTCGGTCTCGGCATAGGTGACGCGGTGCTCGATCTCGCTCGCGGGCGGCGGGGTGGGCGCCTCACTCACCGTAGGGGATCCAGACGTTCTTGACCTCGGTCGCGCGCCGCAGGAATTCGCGCCCCTCGCCCTGGCGCGGATCGCGCCAGTCGCGGGCGCGGGTGTGCGTCCAGGTGCGCTTCATGTTCCCCGCCGCGGCCGCCTCGACCGCCGTGGCGCCCGCCGCGCCGCCGAAGTACCACACGGCATCCACGTCGAGGTGGTCGGCCAGCACCGCGGCGAGCGCGTCCTTGGGCCCGGTGACTACGTTCACGACGCCGCCCGGGAGGTCCGACGCCTCGAGCACCGTGTAGAACTCCGTGGCCGCCAGCGGGTGCGTCTCGGAGGGAACGACCACCACGGTGTTCCCCACCGCGATCGCCGGGGCGACGAGCGACACGAACCCCAGGAGCGGAACGTCCTCGGGGCACGCGATCCCCATCACGCCGATCGGCTCGTTCATGGCGAGCGTCACGCCCCGCACCGGCACGTGATGCACCAGGCCGTCCCATTTGTCGGCCCACGCGGCGTAGGTGAACAACCGCTCGATGGCGGTCTGCACCTCGCGACGCGCCGCCTCCGCGTCGCCACCCGTCAGGGCCGCGATCCGCTCGGCGAACTCCGCGGACCGGGGCGCCAGGGTCTCGGCGATGTAATAGAGGATCTGGGCGCGGGTGTGGCCCCCGCCGGCGCCGCGGCCCCACTCGGCCGCCGCATGCGCCGCTTCCACGGCGTTCCGGATGTCCTTGCGGTTGCCCTCGCCCACCTCGCCCAGCCGGCGTCCGTCGGCGCCCTGGACCGGGCGGGTATACCCCTGGTCGGGGCGGACCTGCTTGCCGCCGATGAACAGCTTGTAGGTGCGGTCGATCGGGGGGACGTCCGACTGCGGAATGCGGATTGCGGATTGCGGAATGGGTTTGCCGGCATCTGCGGCGCTCGCCGTGTCATTCCGCATTCCGACTTCCGCCATCCGCATTTCCAGGTACTCGTACATCCCCTCCCGGCCGCCCTCGCGGCCGAAGCCGGACTCGCGGTATCCGCCGAAGCCCGACGCGGCGTCGAACACGTTGGTGCAGTTGATCCACACCACGCCCGCCTTGAGCCGGGGCGCGACGTCGAGCGCGAGATTGATGTTCTCGGTCCAGACGCTGGCGGCGAGCCCGTAGGGAGTGTTGTTCGCGAGCTCGACCGCCTCCTTCGGGGTGCGGAAGGTCATCGTGACGAGCACCGGGCCGAAGATCTCGACCTGGGCGATGGTGGCCGCGGGCGACACCTCGGTGAACAGCGTGGGCGGGTAGAAGTAGCCCTCCGTGGGGCACGCCCAGGAGGGCTGCCACATCTTGGCCCCCTCGTCGACCCCCTGGCTCACGAGGCTGCGGATCCGCTCGAGCTGCACCGGCGCCACGATGGCGCCCATGTCCACCGCCTTGTCGAGCGGCGAGCCGATCCGGAGCTTCTCCATGCGGGCGCGCAGCTTGCCGAGCAGGCGCTCCGCCACCCCTTCCTGCACGAGCAGCCGCGATCCGGCGCAGCAGACCTGGCCCTGGTTGAACCAGATCGCGTCCACCACGCCCTCGACCACGCTGTCGAGATCGGCGTCGGCGAACACCAGGAACGGGCTCTTGCCCCCCAGCTCCAGCGTCAGCTTCTTGCCGGTGCCGGCCGTCGTCTTGCGGATGATCCGGCCGACCTCGGTCGAGCCGGTGAACGCGATCTTGTCGACGTCCGGGTGCTCGACGAGCGCCGCGCCGGTGCGGCCGTCGCCCGTCACCACGTTGAGCACCCCGGGGGGGAGGCCGGCGTCGCGAGCGATCTGGGCGAAGCACAGCGCGGTGAGCGGCGTGAATTCGGCCGGCTTGAGAACGACCGTGCAGCCGGCCGCGAGCGCCGGCGCCACCTTCCACGCCACCATGAGCAGCGGGAAGTTCCACGGCACGATCTGGCCTACGACGCCCGCGGGGCCATAGCCGGGGAACTCGGTGGCCGCGAGCTGGGCCCACCCCGCGTGGTGGTAGAAGTGACGCGCCACGAGGGGGATGTCGATGTCGCGGGTCTCGCGGATGGATTTGCCGTTGTCGAGGCTCTCGAGCACGGCCAGGAGCCGCGCGTGCTTCTGGACCTCGCGCGCCAGCGCGTACAGGTAGCGTGCGCGGGCGTGCCCCGACAGGCCCGCCCAGCCGGGGAACGCCGCCCGCGCGGCGCGCACCGCGCGGTCCACGTCGGCCGCGCCGCCCTGGGCCACCCGGGCCA
>JBOHSV010000245.1:0-2089 GCA_050921735.1 Gemmatimonadales bacterium
GGCGAGGGCGGCGCCGCGCGCATCCGGCCCGCCGGCGGCCGTGGCGCCCAGCCCGCCGAACAGCACGTTGGCAAGCGAGCGGTTCATGGCCTTGCACATGATGCGCGTCAGGATGAGCCCCGACGCCCCGACCAGCGCGCCCGTGATGATGAGCCCCGGGTTCCGGATCACGAACCCCGTGGACGCGGCGGCCAGCCCCGAGTACGAGTTGAGCAAGCTGATCACGACCGGCATGTCGGCGCCCCCGATGGGAATGACGAGCAGGACGCCGAGCAGGAGGGCCGCGGCGTTGAGCGCCAGGAACAGCTCCGGGTGATCCGGGCCGACCGTGAGATAGGTGGCCGCGGCCAGCAGGCCCACGAACAACACGAGGTTGAGCACGTGCTGGCCGAAGAACCGCACCGGGCGCCCGGAGATGAGCTCCTGGAGCTTACCCGCGGCCACCATGCTGCCCGAGAAGGTGACGGAGCCGATCAGCGTGCTGGCGTAGATGGTCACGGCGGTATCGACCGGCAGCCGCCCGCCGGCCGCCACCAGCCGGTCCCACTCGGCCGCGGCCACCAGCAGGGACGCGCCGCCGCCGAACCCGTTGAGGATGCCGACCATCTGCGGCATCGCGGTCATCCGGACCGCGCGCGCCATCCACAGCCCCAGGCCGGAGCCGACCACCGCCCCGAGCGCGATGTGGCGGTACCCGACGACCTGCGCGTCGAGCAGAGTGGTCACGATCGCGACCAGCATCCCCACCGACGAGATGACGTTCCCGCCGCGGGCGGTGGCGGGATGGGCCAGCCGCTTGAGCCCCACGATGAAGCAGACGGCGGCGGCGAGGTAGGCGAGCTGACCCCAGGTGCTCACCGCCGCGCCGCCTGGTCCGCGCCGCGGGCGGGACCGCGCTTGAACATGCCGAGCATCCGGTCGGTCACCAGGTAGCCGCCCACCACGTTGATCATGGCGAACGCCACCGCGATGACGCCCAGGATCGTCGCGAGCCGCGTGGCGCCGATCCCCGCCACGATCATCGCCCCCACGACCGTGATCCCCGAGATCGCGTTGCTGCCGGACATCAGCGGCGTGTGCAGCGTCGGCGGGACCTTGGTGATGACCTCGAACCCGACGAACATCGCGAGCACGAAGATCACGAGCAGCACCACCAGCCCTTCGGTCATCGGCGCCTCACCTCCCCGGCGTGCGTGACACACGTCTCCCGCATGATCTCGTCCGAAAGATCCACGGCGAGCTTGCCGTCACGGGTAACGTGCAACAGGAAACTGGTGACGTTCCTCGAGTACATCTGGCTCGCGTGGGCGGGTACGGTACCGGGCAGATTCAGGGGTCCGAGGATCACGACCCCGTGTCGCACGATTTCGGCGCCGGCCTCGGTCAGCTCGCAGTTGCCGCCGGTCTCCGCGGCGAGATCGACGATCACCGACCCCGGCTTCATGCCGCGCACGGCCTCGGCCGTGATCAGGCGCGGCGCCGGCTTGCCCGGAATCTGTGCCGTGGTGATCACGACATCCGCGTCCCGCACATGACCCGCGATGAACTCCAGCTCGCGGCGATGCGCGTCTTCCGAGAGCGCCTTCGCATATCCCCCGGCGGTCTCCGTCTCTTCGGCGAGCTCCATCGCCAGAAACGTGGCGCCGAGGCTCTCGACCTGCTCCTGCACGGCGGGCCGGACGTCGAACGCCGAGACCACGGCGCCCAGGCGCCGGGCCGTGGCGATCGCCTGGAGTCCCGCCACGCCCGCGCCGAGCACCAGGACCCTGGCGGGGGGGAGCGTTCCCGCCGCGGTCACGAGCATCGGGAAGAGGCGGCTCGCGGCCGCGGCTCCCACCAGCACGGCCTTGTAACCCGCCACGGTCGCCTGCGACGACAGGGCGTCCATCGGCTGGGCGCGCGTGATGCGCGGCAGCAGGGCCAGGCTGAACGCCGTCACCTGCCGCTCGACGAGCCGCTGGAGCAGGGCCTGGTCGCCCCCCGGCGGCGGGAGGGCCACCACCGCCGCGCCCTCGCGGCACTGCGCGATCTCGTCGGGCGCGGGCTTCTGCACTCGTAGCACCACGTCGACCTGGCTCCACACGTCGCG
>JBOHSV010000246.1:0-3693 GCA_050921735.1 Gemmatimonadales bacterium
CGCGAGGGCGGCGCCGCCCGCGACGAGCCACGGGGCGCGCGATCCGCTCACAGCGCCTCCAGGGTGTGCAACACGTCCGCCCCGTAGAACAGCTTGATGTAGCGCGCCTGAATCGCCGTCAGCCGGCGCACGGCCCACGCCAGGTGCACGAAGTGCGGCTCGAACGGCGGGCGCAGCGGGTGCATCCCCACCTCCTCCGGCAGCCGGTTGCCCTTCCGCGTGTTGCAGGTGGAACACGCCGTCAGGACGTTGGACCAATCGGTCGTGCCGCCGCGGGACAAGGGCACCAGGTGATCGCGCGTGAGGCACTCGCGGTGGCGCAGGTCGGCCTGGGTGCGACCGCAGAACTGGCAGCGGTAGTTGTCGCGGGCGAAGAGGAACGTGTTGGTAACCTGGCGGCGGAAGCGGCGGGGCACGTGCACGAAGCGCACCAGCCGGATGACGGCCGGCCGGGGCATGGACAGCCGTTCGCTGCGCACCACGGCGCCCCCGTCGGCTTCGACGATCTCCGCCTTGCGGTCGATGACCAGGCGGAGCGCCCGCCGCACGGGCACCATGGTGAGGGGTTCGAACGACGCGTTCAGCGCGAGACAGCGCACCCGGGTCTCCCTGCCGAAAAAAGCGCCGTCACGCCCTCCGGCGGGACGGCAATGTATGGTACACCGTCGGGTAAGGTGCGGCAAGACGGCGGGTTAGAAGGCCGCTTCCAGCTCCGCGATCTGGTCCAGCACCGACGCCCGGGACGATCCCCCCGGCGTCGCGCGACTCTCGACGCTGTCTTCCCACGAGCCCAGCCGGGACACGGCCTCGCCCAGCGCGGGATGCAGCTGCGCCGCCACTGCCGGCGCCACCTGGTCGAGCCCCACCCCGGCGCGGTCGGCTTCCCGCAGCAGTGCGCCCACCAGGCCGTGGCTCGCGCGGAACGGCACGCCGGCCCGCACGAGCACGTCGGCCAGCTCCGTCGCGCGGAGGGAGGCGTCGAGGGCCGCCGCCATCCGTTCGCGATCGACCGTCAGCGTCGCGACGGCGCCCGTCACCGCCGGCAGCACGACGCCCAGGGTGTCGAACGCGTCGAACAGCAGGGCTTTGTCCTCCTGGAGGTCCTTGGCGTACCCCGCCGGGAGTCCCTTCAGGGTGCCGAGCAGGGCGACCAGATCGCCCAGGACGCGGGCCGACTTGGCGCGCGCCAGCTCGAACACGTCGGGATTGCGCTTTTGCGGCAGCAGGCTCGAGCCGGTCGAGAAGTCGTCGGCCAGGCGCACGAAGCCGAACTCCGCGCTGGCGTACAACACCAGCTCGGCGCCGAGCCGCGACAGGTGGGTGCCGATGAGCGTCAGGGCGAACAGCACTTCCGCCACGAAGTCGCGGTCGCCGGTCGCGTCGAGCGCGTTGGCCGACACGGCGCGGAACCCCAGCGCCTCCTTGAGCAGGACGCGGTCGACGGCGAAGCCGGATCCCGCGAGGGCGCCCGAGCCGAGGGGCAGCTCGGCGACGCGGCGGCGCGCGTCGGCCAGCCGCTGCCGGTCGCGCACCAGCGGCCACGCGTGCGCCAGCAGGACGTACGCCCAGCGCACGGGCTGGGCGCGCTGGCCGTGCGTGTAGCCGGGCAGGAGGTGGTCCACGCCGTCGCGCGCCCGGCGCACGAGCGTCGCGCCGTACCGGGCCAGGTCGGTGTCGATCTGATCGACGGCATCCAGCGTCCAGAGCCGCAGGTCCGTCGCCACCTGGTCGTTGCGCGAGCGACCCGTGTGCAGTTTCCCCGCCGACGCGCCGACCTCGGCATAGAGCAGGCGCTCCACGAGCGTGTGCACGTCTTCGTCGGGTGCCCCGACCGCCGCGCCGTCGGCGAGCCGCTCGGCCACCCGGTCGAGGCCATCGAGGAGCCTGGTCTCCTCTTCCGACGAGAGCACGCCGGCGCGGCCCAGCGCGTGGACCCAGGCCTTGCTCCCCAAGACGTCCTGGGGCCAGAGCCGGTGGTCCACGGGCAGGCTCCGGTTCAGGGCGTCGAGCGCCTGGCTCGGGCCGAGCGCGAACCGCCCGCCCCACATCTGATGCGTGGTGGCCGTGGTGGGGTCCGCGTCCATCAGTCCGCGGGCACGCCTGCGTCCTGCGCCCGCGCGGTCTCGAGCTGCGCGCCGATCCGGATGGCGAGCCCGTAGAGGCGAATGAACCCGGCCGCGTCTTTCTGGTCGTAGACGTGGTCGCGACCGAAGGTGGCGTACGACGGCTGGTACAGGGCGAACGGGCTGTGCCGGCCCGCGACGGTGACGCCGCCCTTGTAGAGCTTCAGCCGGACGCTGCCGGTCACGGGTTTCTGCGTGGCCGCGACCAGCGCGTCGAGCGCCTCGCGTTCCGGGGTCCACCACCGGCCGTCGTACACCAGATCGGCGTAGCGCAGGGCGAGCTCGTCCTTGAGGCGCAGGGTGCGGCGGTCGAGCACGAGCTGCTCGAGCTCGCGATGCGCGGCGTGGAGCAGCGTGCCGCCCGGGGTCTCGTACACGCCGCGCGACTTCATCCCGACCAGCCGGTCTTCCACGACGTCCGCGCGGCCCACGCCGTGCTCACCCGCCGCGTCGTTCAGCGTGTCGAGCAGCTGCGCCGGGCCGAGTGGGACGTGATCGACCGAGACCGGCGTGCCTTCCTCGAAGCCGATCTCGACCACGGTCGGCGCGTCCGGCGCGGTCTGGGGGTCGGCGGTCATGACGAAGATGTGCTCGGGCGCCTCGGTGGAGGGATCTTCGAGGATGCCGCCTTCGTGCGAGCAGTGCCACAGGTTGCGGTCGGTCGAGTAGGGTTTCTCGGCCGTGGCCTGGACGGGGATGCCCTGGGCCGCGACGTAGCGGATCAGGTCCTCCCGCCCCTGGAACTCCCACTCGCGCCACGGCGCGATGACCTGGAGCTCGGGGGCGAGGGCCGCGTAGGACAGCTCGAAGCGAACCTGATCGTTCCCCTTCCCGGTACAGCCGTGGGCCACGGCCTGGGCGCCGACCTGCTGCGCCAGGGCCACCTGGCGGGCGGCCTGCAGCGGCCGGGCCATGGCGGTGCCCAGCAGGTACGTGCGCGCGTACACCGCGCCGGCCTTGAGCGTGGGAAACACGAAGTCGCGCACGAACTCTTCGCGCAGGTCTTCCACCACGCAGTCGGTGGCGCCGGAGCGCTCCGCTTTCTCGGCGAGCCCGTGCAGCTCGCCCGAGCCCTGCCCCACGTCCGCGGCGAAGCACAGCACGCGCGCGCCGTGGCGCTCGCGCAGCCAGGGGACGATCGCCGAGGTATCGAGGCCGCCGGAGTAGGCGAGGACGACGAGGGGCCCCAGGTCCCCTTCCGATGTTTTATGCATGTGAGTGCATAAACATACAGGGGCACGCCGGTGGCGCAAGGGCGGGTCAGGGCAGCCCGGCCAGCTCCCGGAACCGCGCGCCGATGGTCCGGCGCGCGCGCTCGCTCTTGGTGATCACCAGGATCGCGTCGTCGCCCGCGATCGTGCCGATGATCTCGCTCCACCCCGCCCCGTCCACCGCCAGCGCCAGCGCCTGCGCGGCGCCGGTGGCGGTCTTGAGCACCAGCAGCGGTCCCACCCCCTCCACCCCGACGAGCATGGTGGGCAGCACCTGCTCGAGGTGCGGCCGGATGCCCGCGCCGGCCTCGGCCGGCGGCGCGTAGTGCGCGCCGCCGTCCGGGTGCGCGACCTTGGCG
>JBOHSV010000247.1:0-2071 GCA_050921735.1 Gemmatimonadales bacterium
CCGCCTTGCCGCCCGGCGCGGCGCAGGCGTCATACACCAGGGCGCCCGACGGGAGCGCCGCGAACCGGCACAGCAGCGCCTGGGCCGCGTCCTGCACGATAAAGCCGCCTTCCTCGAACCCGGGAAGGTTCGAAGGAGCCGGGAGCGGGGAGCGGTCGGTCCGGCGGAGCACGCGCACGCCGGCGTCGAACGGCGCGGGCTCCACGCAGATACCAGCCGAGCGGAGTCGGTCGCGCATGCGCTCGCCGCTCCAGCGCGCGGGCTGAAGTATGAGCGGCGGCTTCGTATCGTTCCACGCCACCAAACGTGCGGCCTCGTCGGCCCCGAACTGGCGGCGCCACCTGCGCACGAGCCAGGGCGGATGGGACGCGACCGCTCCCCGCTCCCGGTTCCCCTGCTGCCGTGCCAGCGCGCGAAGTGCCCGGTTTACGTACCGCGCCGCGGCTTCGCCCGCGGCCGTGCGCGCCAGCTCGACACTCGTGCCCACGGCGGCGTAGGCCGGCACGCGGGACAGGAAGCGCAGCTGATACGCCCCCAGGCGCAGGATATCGTGGAGGCGGCGGTCCGCGCGCTGCAGATCCAGCGTCCGGTCCAGCGGCCCCTGCCGCCGCAGGACGCCCGCCGCCAGCGCGTACGCCAGGCGGCGGTCGCGCGCGTCGAGCTCCGCCAGATGACGGTCGCGCGCCTCGCCGAACGGCGCACCCGCCCGCACGGCGTTCAGCAGCTCCAGCGCCGCGCGGCGGGCCGCGGTCGCGGCGCTAATCCAGCATGCCCTCCACGGGCGACGACGGCACCGCGACCTCGCGCCGCGGCATCCGCCCCGCCAGGTACGCGGCGCGGCCGGCGTCCACGGCCAGCCGCATCGCGTGCGCCATCCCGACCGGGTCCCGCGCGTGCGCGATGGCGGTGTTCATCAGGATGCCGTCCACACCCTGCTCCATGGTCAGACAGGCGTCGGATGCGGTGCCCACGCCGGCGTCGACGACGACGGGCACGCGGAGCCGGCGCTTGATGGTTCGCACCCACAGCGGGTGCAGCAGGCCGAGTCCGCTGCCGATCGGCGATGCCAGGGGCATGACGGCCGCGGCGCCCGCGTCCTCGAGACGCAGGGCCGTCACGAGATCCTCGTTCGTGTAGGCCAGGACCTTGAAGCCTTCCTTCACCAGCACGCGCGTCGCCTCGAGCAGGCCCTGAGCGTCGGGCAGCAGCGTTTCTTCGTCTCCGATCACTTCGAGCTTCACGAACTCGTTGAACCCCGCCTCGCGCGCCAGCCGCGCGTACCGGACCGCGTCCTCGGCGGTGTAGCACCCCGCCGTGTTCGCCAGCAAAAAGAGCCGGTCGGGGTCGAGGTGATGGAGGATGCTCTCCTGCTTGCGGCGGTCCAGGTCCACCCGGCGCACCGCCACGGTCACGATCTCGGCGCCCGAGGCCTCGATGGCGCGCACCATGGTCTCGGCGTCCCGGTACTTGCCGGTCCCCACCATCAGGCGCGAGCGGAATGCCCGGCCGCCCGCCGTGAGCGGCGTATCACCGATGGTCGCAACGGCGGTGGTCATGCGGCTCACCCCCCTCCCACGAAGTGCACGAGCTCCAGCGAATCACCCGGCGCGACCGTCACCCCGCCGAGCGCGGGCCGGCGGACGATGCGGCGGTTATGCTCCACGACCACGGTTCGGGGATCGAGATCGAGCTGGGCGAGCAAGTCGAGCAGCGTGCCGCGGTGCACGGTACGCCGCTCCCCGTTGATCACGACCTCGATGGCTTGCCCTGCGGTCAACGCGATTCCTCCCCGAGCGCGGCGAGCATCGCCCGCGCCGTCGCGGCCGGGTCCGGCGCGTCCCACAGGGCGCGAATGGCGGCGACACCGTACGCGCCGGCCGCGCGCAGCTCGGGCACTCGCTCGACGGTCACTCCGCCGATCGCGATCGCCGGGAGGCCCACCGCCGCCAGCGCGCCGAACCCGTCCGGACCCAGCGGCGCCCGTTCCGGGTGGGACGCCGTGGCATACACCGGCCCTATCACAAGATAGTCAGCCCCAGCCGTTTGCGCGGCCCGCGCTTCGTCCCGGTCG
>JBOHSV010000248.1:0-2256 GCA_050921735.1 Gemmatimonadales bacterium
AGATCAGCGTCCCCGAGTGGGCGATGCCCACCCAGAACACGAAGCAGGTGATGAACACCGCCCAGTACACGGGGTGAGAGTAGCCCGCGAGGCCCAGGCCGTACCGCAACAGGAGCAGGAGGCAAACGATTCCGATCGCGAGCAGGAAGACGGCGCCGCCGAGCAGCAGGAAGTAGCCGCGTCCCGGCGGGCCGAGGGTGCGCGCGATGGCGCGAGTAACGACGTCGTAGGTCAGGCGGGGGGGCGGTGCCGTCATCGGCTAGTGCTCCGCCCCGGCCGGGGCCGCCTCGGCGCGGTGCACCACCCGCGCCAGGTATGCGATCGCCGGCCTGGTGTTGAGGTTCTCCAGCACGTGATAGCCCCGCGGGTCCCGCGCGAGCGCGTGCACCCGCGATCGGGGGTCGTTCAAGTCGCCGAACACGATCGCTTCGGACGGGCAGGTCTGCGCGCACGCCGGCACGATCTCCCCGTCGCGCACCGGGCGGTCCTCCATCCGCGCCTGGTTCTGGGCCCCGCGGATCCGCTGGACGCAGAACGTGCACTTCTCCATCACGCCCTTCTCCCGCACGGTCACGTCCGGGTTCAGCAGCATGTGCAGCGGGTCGGGCCACGCGTCGTACGCGCCGCCGGCCTCCGCGTAGTTGAACCAATTGAAATAGCGCACCTTGTAAGGGCAGTTATTGGCGCAGTACCGCGTGCCGACGCAGCGGTTGTAGACCTGACCGTTGAGCCCGTCGGGGGTGTGATACGCGGCGTACACGGGGCACACGGGCTCGCACGGCGCGTTGCCGCAATGCTGGCACAGCATCGGGTCCACGACGCCGCTTACCGGCTCGCCGCCCGCCCCGCCGCGGAAATACCGCTCGATGCGCAACCAGCTCATCTCGCGGCCGCGCAACACCTGCTCCTCGCCCACGGTGGCGATGTTGTTCTCGGCATAGCACGCCGTGACGCACGCCGAGCACCCCGTGCAGCGGGCGAGATCGATGGCCATGCCCCAGCGCGGCTGGGCGCCCGCGTAGTCGCCCAGCTCCGCCTTCTGGAACTGCGACTCCGCCCACCCCTTCATCGCCGCCTCGGCGTAGGGGGGGAACTCCTCGTGATGGAATGGGTGATCGCCGGGCTTCAGGGCGCGCGCCCGGGACAGGGCGAGCACGTGCACCGCCTTCTCGCCCTGGGCGCGGGGGTTCCCCTCGAAGCTCGCCAGCGGGCGGTGCTCGCCGGTCTTCGCGACCTCGACCCGCGTCGTGAACGTGCGGCCGCCGTACCCGTTGGGGACCGCGGCCAGCAGGTCGAACGCGTTGAACGACCGGCCCTGGGCGTACCGCCCGTAGGCGGTATGTCCCTGCCCCGTCGGGACCGCGATCACATCGGGCCGCACCGAGGGCGTCACCCACACGGGGGCACGCACCGCGCCGGCGGGCGACTGGAGCAACACCACGTCCCCACCCACCACCCCCCACGCCTTCGCGGTGTCCGGATGCACCTCGGCCCAGGCGTGCCAGGCGATCTTGGCCACGGGATCGGGCAGCTCCTGCAGCCAGGGCTTGTCCGCACCGCGGCCGTCGTGGAGCACGGGGTGTGGGAATACCACCAGCGCCGTCCCGCCCCCTACCCCGGCCGGCCCCACCCCCGCGCCGATCCGTCCCGCACTGGGCCCGAGCCGCACCACGCGCGCGGCCGCCGGAACGTCGAGCCCGCCGCGCGCCACGACGTCGATCCAGAACTGCTCGAAGGTCCGGCCCCCCCCGTGACGCGCATGCAGCTCGCGCCACCGGTCCTGGAGGTGGTCCTTGAACGTCCCGGAGCGGCCCATGAGCTGGAGCACGACGTCGCCCGCATGGCGGGCGTCGGGGAACACGGGCTGGACCACCGGCTGTTGGAGGCCGTAGCGCCCCGCCGCCGGCCGCGTATCGCCCCACTGCTCGAGGGCGTGGAGGTCCGGCAGCACCAGGTCGGCCGCGGCGGCGGTCTCGTCGAGGGTGGTCGCGAAGACCGCCGTGAAGGCCACCCGGTCCAGGGCCTGCGCGAACGCGCCGCCCAGCGAGTAGACCGGGTTCGCGCCGCGGATCAGGAGCGCCGCGACCCGCCCCGCAACCATATCGTCGCGCAGGGCGACGATGTCGCGGAACGACCCCGCCGCCTCCACCGCCAGATCCGGGCCGAACCGGATCGTAGTCCCGACCGCGCCCGCGACGTAGTTGAGGACGTTGACCGCGGCGACGATGTCGGCGCCGTTGGGGTACTGGGCGGCCA
>JBOHSV010000249.1:0-1780 GCA_050921735.1 Gemmatimonadales bacterium
ATGTTCGCCAGCAGCGCCTGCGCGGTGCAGATGTTCGAGGTGGCCTTCTCGCGCCGGATGTGTTGTTCGCGCGTCGCCAGCGCCATCCGGTACGCGGTGCGCCCGTGCGCGTCTACCGAGACGCCGATGATGCGGCCCGGGGCATGGCGGACGAAGTCCTTGCGCGTGGCGAAGAAGCCCGCGTGCGGGCCGCCGTAGCCGAGCGGCACGCCGAAGCGCTGGGAGTTGCCCACCGCGATATCCGCGCCCCACTCGCCCGGCGGCGCGAGCAGCGTGAGCGCGAGCAGGTCGGTGGCGGCCGCGACCAGCGCGCCCGTCGCGTGCGCCGCCCGGCAGAGATCCGGATACGCGCGCACGCGACCGTCCGTGGCCGGATACTGGACCAGCGCGCCGATCACGCCGGGGCCGAAGGTGAACGCGGCGGGATCGCCCACCACGATGTCCAGCCCGCGCGCTTCGGCCCGCGTCCGGACCACCGCGATCGTCTGGGGATGACACCCCTCGTCCACGAGGTAGGTGTGGCGCCCGCCCTGGGTCGTGACCGCCTGCGTCAGGTGCATCGCTTCCGCGGCCGCGGTCGCTTCGTCCAGCAGCGACGCGTTCGCGATCTCGAGGGCCGTGAGGTCGGCCACCATCGTCTGGAAGTTGAGCAGGGCTTCGAGCCGCCCCTGCGCGATCTCCGCCTGGTAGGGCGTGTACGCCGTGTACCAGCCCGGGTTCTCGAGCACGTTGCGCCGGATCACGCCGGGCGTCACCGTGTCGTGGTAGCCCATCCCGATGTACGAGCGGAACACCTGGTTGCGCTCGGCCAGGGCGCGCAGGGCGACGAGCGCTTCCCCCTCGCCGCGGGCCGGCGGCAGGCGCAGGGCTCGCCGCAGCCGGATGTCCGGGGGCACGGCGGTATCGATGAAGGCATCGAGGGATGCGTGGCCCAGCACCGCGAGCATCGCATGAACGTCGTCCGGCGACGGGCCGATGTGGCGTGCGACGAACCGGTCGACCTGGTCGGTCATTCCCCGATGTGCTGCCGGTACGCTTCGCTGTCGAGCAGCTGGTCGAGCTCGGCGGGTTGCTTGATCCGCAGCGTGATCATCCAGCCGTCGCCGTACGGATCTTTGTTGACGAGCGCCGGGTCACCCTCGAGCGCGCGGTTGACGTCGACGACCGTCCCGCCCACGGGGCAGAACAGCTCGGAGACGGCCTTCACGGCCTCGATGGTCCCGAACACGTCCATGCGCGCGAACGCGGCGCCGCCCTTGGGGAAATCCACGTACACCACGTCGCCCAGCTCCCCCTGGGCGTAGTCGGTGATACCGATCTGCACCACGGCCGGGTCGTCCGTTTTCCTGACGTATTCGTGTTCTTCGGAGTAGAGCAGGTCGTCGGGGATTTTGGACATGGGGTGTCGCTCTCAGGGCCAGCCGTGTCGGCGCGGGCGAAGGTTACCGGGGCCGGAAAGCCCTGTCAAGCGAACGGGTTACGGCCCAGGCGCAGGCACGGCCCGCCCCATGGCCGGAGATCGTGCGGTTCGGTCTCGTCCGTCGGGCGGGGGTCGAGCCAGTAGAATCGCCCGGGCCGTCCCGCGGCCGTCCAGGCGGCCCGGGCCGGGGTCGTGACGGCCGCCGTCGCGATGGTCGCGGCGGGAGGGTCACGCCGCAGCGCCTGCAGCACCGCGGGGCGCTTTCCGGTCACGCGGCGCACGGGACCGCCGGCGTCGGTGAAGCGGGCGGCGAGCGCCGCCAGCACATCGCGCGAGTCCGCCGAGCCCGCGGCCGCCAGC
>JBOHSV010000250.1:0-9755 GCA_050921735.1 Gemmatimonadales bacterium
ATCGAGGTCGCCAGCACGTGCGCGACGGCCTGCACGAACAGCACCTCCGGGGTGGTGAACTCGCGCCGGCGGGCCGTGTACGCGCCGAGGACGCCGAACGGCCGCTCCTTGCCATGGATCACCACCGCGATACCGCTCGCGATCCCGTGATCCCGGAGCATCCGGGGCACCTCGAAGCGCGTCTCGCCCGGCGCGTCGTCGATCACCACCGGCCCCGGCGCCGCCAGCGTGTACCCCGCGAGCCCCGAGGCCTCGGCGGTCTCCACCACCCGGCCGAGCCGGCCGTCGCGCCACCCGGTGCCCGCACGGAGGATCAGGCTGCGGCGCTCGGGCTGAAACTCCAGCACCTCGCTGAACTCCACTTCCAGGCCCCGCGTGACGAGGCCGGCCGCCGTGTCGAGCAGGCTGGGGGTGGGAACGCCCGCCAGGGCCTGCTGGCCCAAGTGCGCCACCGCCTCCTGCTGACGCGCCGCCGTGCGCAGCAGGTCTTCGGCCTGTCGGGCGCGGCCCTCCCCGTCGCCGGGGACGATGTGCAAGCGGGTGGGTGCCATGACGTGAGGCCCCAAGATGCAGCGGGGCCACACGTTGGGCCAGTCCCGGTAGCACCCGCCTCCCGTGAGCCCTGTCACATTGGCGGTCCCCGGTCGGCGGCAGTTACCCAGCCCTTGCTCCCACGTTCCGCCGCGTCGCATGTTGCTGTCGCTATGCTGTCTTGGAAGCGCCTCTCGATCGAGCGCAAGCTGCCCCTCGCCATCACGATCCTGCTGGTGGCGGTCATCGGGGGATTCACGTGGGCGTCGTACCAGGAAATCAAGAGTGCGGCGCTGAAGGCGGCGACCGATCGGCTGGAGAGCTCCGCCGACCAGTTCGGAGACATGCTGGGTCGGGAGGTCCCGCAGCGCCTCTCCCAGGCTCGGCGGGCCGCACGGCACCCGGCCCTGCGGGCCTATCTGGAGCGTCCGCAGCGGGGCCGTCGGCCCGGCGCCGTTCGCGTCCTGGATTCGCTGGAGGCGTCCGGCGCCCTCGTGGCCGCGGTGGAGCTGTGGGACCGTGGAGCGCGCCAGGTACTGGCCGTGGGCGACCCCCGGCCGTCGCACGACTCGGTGGCCGCCAGCGCGCTGTTCGCGGCCGCGGCCGACTCAGCCGTCATCGGGCCGTTCCGGATCCTGCACGACACCCTGCTCTACGCGGTCGCGGCGAGCGTGCCGGGGGACGGCGGGGTGATCGGCTATCTGGTGGAGCGGCGCCGCGTGGTGTCCCAGGCCGCGCGGCGGATCGCGGAACTGATCGACCCGGACGCCCGCGTGCTGATCGGCAACCGGTCGGGAGACGCGTGGAGCGACTTCGTGACCCCGGTCCAGCCGCCGCAGCCGGACCTGCCCGCCGAGGGCGGCACGCTTCTCTACGAGCGCGCCGGCATCGGAGGCGTCCTCGCGCGGGCAGCCCCCGTGCCGTCCACCCCCTGGATGGTCGTCGTGGAGCTCCAGCGCAGTCAGATCCTGGCGCGTGCCCGCGCGACGCTCGGGCGGCTCGCGCTGATCGCGCTGGGGATCGTCGCCCTCGGGGCGGCGGGCGGGTGGGCGGCGAGCCGGCGCATCACGGCGCCGCTTGCCCGGCTCACGGACGGGGCGGAGGCGATCGCGGGCGGACGCCCGGCGCCTCCCGTCGTGACCGGCGGGTCCGACGAGATCGCTCGCCTGGCCGAGGCGTTCAACACGATGACGACCCACGTCGAGCAGGCGCGCCGGGGCCTCGAAGCCAAGGTCGCCGAGCGCACGCGCGCGCTGGAGGAGGCCCAGCAGCGACTGGAGCGGTCATCCGAAGAGCGCTATCGCGTGCTGTTCCATCGCAATCCGCTGCCGATGTGGGTGTACCACCGCGAGACGCTGCAGTTTCTGGACGTCAACGAGGCCGCGCTACGCCACTACGGGTACTCGCGTGACGAATTCCTGCAGATGACGCTGAAAGACATCCGCCCCGCCGAGGACGTCCCGGGCTTCCTCCAAAGCCTGCCGGCGGCGCCGGACGGTCTGTACGAGGCCGGGGTCTGGCGTCACCGCAAGAAGGACGGCACGCTGATGGACGTCGAGGTGACGCGGCATCACCTCGAGATCGGCGGGCGACGGCTGGGGCTCGTGCTGGCGCACGACGTGACCGCCCGTGTCGCCGCGGAGCGCGAGGCCGCGGCGGCGCAGGACCGGCTGTCGTTTCTGGCCGAGGCGTCGACCATTCTCGCGGCGTCCCTGGACTTCGAGGAAACCCTGCGGCGCGTGGCCGACCTCGCCGTGCCGCGCATCGCCGACTGGTGTGCGGTGGATTTCGTGGGCCCCGACGGGCGGCTGGCGCGGGTCGCCCTCGTGCACCGTGACGAAGGGAAGCTCGAGGTGGCGCGCCAGCTGCGGGAACGCTACCCGCCCGACCTGGCGGACCCGCGCGGCGTGGCGCATGTCGTCCGGACGGGCACGGCGGAATTGTACCGGGACGTTCCGGACGCGTTGCTCGCGGAGCTGGCGCGCGATCCCGAGCACCTCCACCTGCTCCGGTCGCTGGGCTTGCGGTCCGCGATGATCGTGCCGCTGCGCGGGCGGGCCGGGGTCGTGGGCACGGTGACGTGCGTGACGGCGCAGTCGGCGCGGACCTACGGCCCCACCCACCTGGCGCTGGCGGAGGAGCTCGCCGGCCGGGCGGGCACCGCGATCGAGCGGGCCCGACTGTACGAGCAGCTCGCGCGCATCAATGCGGAGCTCGAGCAGCGGGTGGAGGAGCGCACGGCGCGGCTGCGCGCGAGCGAGGGGCAATTCCGCGCGGTATCCGAGACGGCGAACGACGCCATCATTTCCGCCGACGTCCGGGGGTGCATCACGTACTTCAACCCGGCCGCCGAGCGGATCTTCGGGTACTTCACCGCCGACGTGGTGGGCCGCCCGGTCGCGACGCTGATGCCCGAGCGCTTTCGCGACGCGCATCGGGCCGGTCTCGCGCGCTATCTGGCGACCGGCGCGCCGCGCGTCGTCGGCCGCACGGTGGAGCTCGTGGGGCGGCGCAAGGATGGCAGCGAGTTCCCGATCGAGCTGTCGCTCGCGGCGTGGCACGCGGGACCCGAGCCCTCGTTCACGGGCATCATCCGCGACATCAGCGACCGCAGGCACGCCGACGAGCTCCGCGCGGCCCACGCGGCGGCGCTCGACCGGGCGAACGCGGAGCTCCAGGTCGTCAACCGGGAGCTGGAAGCGTTCAGTTACTCCGTCTCGCACGACCTGCGGGCGCCGCTCCGCGCGATCGACGGGTTCTCGCGCATCCTGGTGGAGGATCACGCCGGCCAGCTCGGCGCGGAGGCCCGCCGCCTGCTCGACGTCGTCCGGCGCAACACGCGGCAGATGGGCCAGCTGATCGACGACCTGCTCGCCTTTTCCCGCCTGGGCCGCAAGGAGATGCAGGTGGCCTCCGTCGAGATGGGGGCCTTGGTCCGCGCGGTCGCCGACGAGCTGCTGGCGGACGGGGGCGGGCACGACATGGATCTCGACATTGGCGAGCTCCCGGCGGCCCGCGGGGACCGGTCCCTGCTGCGGCAGGTATGGTCCAATCTGTTGAGCAACGCCTTCAAGTACACCCGCTCCCGCCCCCGGCCGCGGATCACCGTGGCGGGCCGGGTGGACGGGAAGACGATCGTGTATAATGTGACCGACAACGGCGTGGGCTTCGACATGCAGTACGCCGACAAGCTGTTCGGCGTCTTCCAGCGGCTGCACCGCGCCGAGGACTTCGACGGCACCGGCGTGGGGCTCGCGATCGTCCAGCGCATCGTCCACCGCCACGGCGGGCGGGTTTGGGCCGACGGCGCCCCCGATCACGGTGCGACGTTCTACTTCACCCTTCCCTCGGAGGCCGACGACGCATGAGCGTTGCGCACGAGGTCGAAATTCTGCTGGTCGAAGACAACCCGAGCGACGTCGAGTTGACCATGCGGGCCCTGTCGAAGCACAACCTGGCGAACCGCGTCCACGTCGTCCGCGACGGCGCCGAGGCCGTGGACTACCTGCGCGACATGGCGCGCCCCAAGGTCGTGCTGCTCGATCTCAAGCTCCCCAAGGTGAGCGGCCTCGAGGTCCTCAAGCAGATCAAGGGCGACGACCGCACCAAGACCCTTCCGGTGGTCGTGTTGACGTCGTCCAGCGAAGAGCCGGACATCGCGGAAGCGTACCGCCTCGGAGCGAACAGCTACATCGTGAAGCCCGTCGACTTCGAGGACTTCGTGCGGGCCGTCTCGGACGCCGGGCTCTACTGGCTGCTGCTCAATCAGCCGCCGAACGGGTGACGGCGTGACCGAGCCTCTGCGAATCCTGCTGCTGGAGGACATCCCCAGCGACGCGGAGCTGATCGAGCGGGAGCTGCGCAAGACGGTGCCGGCCGTCGAGTTCCGCAGCGTGTCGGAGCGGGAGCCATTCCTGGCGCACCTGCGGGACTTCCGGCCCGACCTCATCCTGTCCGATCACTCCCTGCCCCAGTTCAGCGGCATGGACGCGCTGCAGCTGTGCCGCGACCTCGCGCCCAACCTGCCCTTCATCTTCGTCACCGGCTCCCTGGACGAAGAGACCGCGGTGGAATGCATCAAGGCCGGGGCCTCGGACTACGTCCTGAAGGAGCACCTCGTGCGCCTGGGACCCTCAGTCGCGGCGGCGCTCGAGCTGAAGCGGACGCGCCGGGCGTTGCAGCAAAGCCAGGAGCAGCTGCTGCACGCGCAGAAGCTCGAAGCCGTCGGGCGCCTGGCGGGCGGCGTCGCGCATGACTTCAACAACATCGTCACCGCCATCCTGGGCTACTGCGAGCTGCTCGGCCAGGACCTCGCCCCCGACGACCACCGGCGCGCGGACGTCGGGGAGATTCGGGAAGCGGCCGAGCGCGCCGCCGCGCTCACCCGCCAGCTCCTCGCCTTCAGCCGCAAGCAGGTCATGGAGCTCCGGCCGCTGCACCTCAACGAAGTGGTGGCGGAGATGGATCGCATGCTCCGACGCGTGATCGGCGAGGACGTGGAGCTGGTGACCCTGCTCGCGCCCGACCTCGGGTGGGCGCGGGCCGACGCCGGACAGGTGGAGCAGGTCGTCCTGAACCTCGCGGTGAACGCGCGGGACGCGATGCCCGAGGGCGGCAAGCTCACCATCGAGACCCGCAACGTCATGCTCGATGCGACCTACGCCGCCGCCCACCCGAACACGGCGGCCGGCGCTCATGTCATGCTCGCGGTCAGCGATACCGGCACGGGGATGGACGCCGCCACGAAGGCGCGGCTGTTCGAGCCGTTTTTCACCACCAAAGGGCCGGGCAAGGGCACGGGGCTCGGGCTCGCCACGGTATACGGCATCGTGCACCAGAGCGGGGGGAGCATCTACGTGTACTCGGAACCGGGACGGGGCGCGACCTTCAAGCTCTATTTCCCCGAGATCCCCGAGCCCGCCCGGCGCCGCCCACGCGCCCCCCAGACCGCACAACCCCTCACCGGCACCGAGACCGTGTTGCTGGCCGAAGACGACACGGTGGTCCGGACCCTGGCGCGCAAGGTCCTGTCGGCGCGCGGCTACGCGGTGCTCGAAGCCACCAGCGGGGCCCAGGCGGTGGCGCTGGCCGACGCGCACCCCAACACCATCCACTTGCTCCTCACCGACGTGGTGATGCCGGAGATGAGCGGTCGCGACCTGGCCGAGCAACTCACGGCCCGGCGGCCCGGGGTGCGCGTGCTGTACATGTCGGGGTACACCGACGACGCCGTCGTCCATCACGGCGTGCTCGAAGCAGGAATCGCCTATCTGCAGAAGCCGTTCACGCCCGATGCGTTGGCGCACAAGGTCCGGGACGTGCTCGATGCGTAGCGAGCTGCCTTTCTGGCAGCGTGGGTCAGTCTGCCCTCCCCCGAATACCTCCCGAATCCACATGAGGTCCAGCCAGTCAACCGCTTGACCTCCCAAGTGTTGGCTCCGCAAGGCCCGGGGCACTGTGTAACCAGCTGAAAACGTTGCGCTTACGCGACAGCAAAAGAGAAGGTCGCCCGGTCCCGCTAGATTTCTCCGATGCCGTTGCCCACGCTTTACGGACACGAGGGCGTTCGACTCCGGCTGGGAGGCGCGATCGCCGCCGGCCGGTTGCCGCAAGCGCTGCTGTTCGAAGGCCCCCGCGGCGTGGGCAAGCAGCGCCTGGCGCTTTGGCTGGCCCAAACCCTTTTGTGCGAACGGGAAGACGGGCGGGGTGAGCCGTGCGGGGACTGTCGGTCGTGCCGGCTCGTCGCCGGTCTCGCCCATCCGGATCTCCATTGGTTCATCCCGGTGGAGTCGCCGCGGCGCGGCGGGGATCCCCAAAAGCAGATCGAGCTCGTGGAGGAAGCGCTGGGGGAGGAGTTCGCCCGGCGGCGGGAGCAGCCTCTGTACCCGCCGCCCTCCGGACTCGCGAGTCACGGCATCGCGGCCATCCGGCTGCTGCTCCGACGGCTCGTGCTGACGCCGGCCATGGGCGGCATGAAGGTCTTCATCATCGGAGACGCCGAGCGCCTCGTCCCGCAGACCGGCGCCGAGCAGGCGGCCAACGCCTTGTTGAAGGCTCTCGAGGAGCCGCCGCACGACACCCAGTTCGTCCTCACGACCGGGGATCACGAGGCGCTCTTGCCCACCATCCTGTCTCGCGTTGTGCGGGTAAAGGTGCAGCGGCTTACGGACAGTGTCGTGACATCATTCGTACAGAACGAGCTTGCGTCACAGCGACCGCCTAGGGACGTGGCCTCACATATAGTAGCCGCAGAGGGCTGCCCTGGCAGACTTATTGCCAATGGGGGGGATGCGCGGGGGGCGGGGTCCGGCGCGCCGGATGCCGTTACCCGAGCCGCGCGCGGCCCCGCGGCGGGGCGCTATGCGGTGGCGCTGGCCCAGAAACCATTTGAGGCCCGTGGCACGTTCAGTGACATGCTGGACGCCCTGGTGCGGCGCCTGCGTGACGAGATCCGGAACGGCGGCGACTCGGCCGTGCTGGTGCGGGCGATCGGGCGAGTGCTCGACGCACGCGAGCTGGCCCAGGGCAACGTGAACCCGCAGCTGCTCACGGCCGTCCTGGCCGAAGACCTCGCGGGGGTCGCGTGAAGCTGTCGCACCTCGATCAAGCCGGCCGCGCGCGGATGGTGGACGTGAGCGCGAAACCCGTAACGGTGCGGGCGGCGGTGGCGGAGGGAGCGGTGCGGATGAGCCCCGAGGCGTTCCGGGCGGTGGCCGAGCAGGCGCTGGAGAAGGGCGACGTGCTCGCCGTGAGCGAGATGGCGGGGACCATGGCCGCGAAGCGCACGGCCGACCTGATCCCGCTGTGCCACCCGGTGGCGCTGGATCACGTGGAGGTCGAGGCGACGCTGGACCAGGCGCTGCCGGGGGTGCGAATCCGGGCCGTGGCCCGGGCGGTGGGGCGGACCGGCGTCGAGATGGAAGCGCTGACGGCGGCATCGGTTGCCTGCCTGGCGGTCTACGACATGGTGAAGGCCGTGGACCGGGGCATGGAGGTCGTGGGCGTGCGGCTGCTCGAGAAGACCGGGGGGCGGCGGGGGGACTGGAAGCGTTGACGATCACTTGACGGCACCGCGCCATCATTGGTGGCGCCGTCCGCAGTCACAAGAGAGGGGTATGCGAACGAGCACACAGGGTCTGATTCTCCAGGGCGGCCTCATCATGGTGGGCGCCCTGATCGTGAGCACGCTGGGCGGCTGGGCGCGCGGCGCGACGGCCGACGACCAGCCGACGCCGGTCACCGCGCCTGCGCTGCTCGCGGAGCTGCGCGCGTTGAGCCAGCAGCTCGACGCCGCGCGGGGCGAGCTGGAGGTGGCGCGAGTCCAGCTCGAGCGCGCCGACGCGGTGCTCGCGTACTCGGCGCAGTACGCCATTCCCGCCGACCTGGCCACGGTGATCTACGACATCGCCCTCTCCGAGGGGGTCGATCCGGACCTGGCGTTCCGCCTGGTGCGCGTGGAATCGCGCTTCAACCCGCGCGCCAAGAGCCGGGCCGGCGCCCTGGGCCTCACCCAGGTGTTGCCGAGCACGGCCCGGCTGTACGAGCCGGGGCTCACGACCGCGCAGCTGTATGAGCGCGAGACCAACCTGCGCATCGGTTTCCGCTACCTGCGGGACCTGCTCGAGCGCTACGACGGGAACCTCGAAATGGCCCTCCTGGCCTACAACCGCGGGCCCGGTCGGGTCGACGGCCTGATCAACCGGGGCCGAGACGCGAGGAACGGATACGCGGAGTCGGTGATGAAGGGGTATCCGCGGCGGTAGAGCCCCCAGGCACCACGAGAAAGGGCCGGGAGCGCCATCCCGGCCCTTTCCTGTTCCTCATCCGTCAGTCCGGGATCCTGATGATTTCTCCAGGCCGGATCACCGATCCCATCGTGAGCCCGTTCTCGTTGAGCAGCGCCGTCAGCCGCACGCGGAAGCTCCGGGCGATCGAGCTGAGGGTGTCGCGCCGCCGCACCGTGTAGGTCCGTCCGTCGGGCCCCACGCTCGCCACCCGCCGGTAGCTGCGCTGCGGCGGCGCGCTCCAGGCGGACGGCGGCACCACCCGCCCGCTCATCGGGATGATGAGGCGCTGGCCGATGCGGAGCGCGCGCGGGCGCAGCCGCGGGTTGGCGCCCTCGATCATCGCCTGGGAGACGCGGTAGCGCCGGGCGATTTTGGACAGGGTCTCTCCCCGCGCGACGTAATGGTCCAGGAACGTGACGCGCTCGTTGACGGGCAGCTCCGCATACCGGCCGGCGACGACTTCCCCCCGACCCCGCGGCACCCGTACCGTCGCACCCTGCTCCGGCGGCGTGATGCCCCGGACGAAGTGGGGGTTGAGCTCGAGGATGGCGGCGACGGTCGTGTCGGCCAGCCGGGCGATCACGTCGAGACCCGTGGCGTCGGGAACCAGCACCTCGTCGAACACGAGCGGCGGGAGGGGCTGCACCTCGGTGAAGCCGTAGCGCGCCGGCTGTTTGGCGATCAAGGCCGCGGCAATGAGCTTGGGCACGTAGTCCCGCGTCTCGCGCCGCAGGTAACGCCGGTCGCGCAGCTCGAAGAAAATGTGGTCGGTGAGCGAGTCCACCTCGCCCGGGAGGCGCCGCACCCCACGCTCCACCCGTCCCGCCCCGGCGTTGTACGCGGCGGCGGCCAGGTACACGCTGCCGAACCGCTCCACCAGGTCGGCCAGGTGATTCACCGCCGCGTCCGTGGCCTTGAACGGGTCGCGCCGCTCGTCCACCCACGGATCGATCCGGAGGCCGTAGATGCGCCCGGTGGCGGCCATGAACTGCCACATGCCCACCGCCCGCGCCCGGCTCACGGCGGTGTTGGACAGCCCGCTTTCGATGAGCGTGAGGTAGACCAGGTCTTCGGGAAGGTCCTTATGGCGGAGCCGCTCGCGAATCATGCCCTCGTAGCGGCCCAGGCGCGACAGCCAGATCTCGAACCGATCGCGCGCATCCACCTGGAAGAACCGGAGGTACTCCAGCACCCGCCGGTTGGTGGCGAAGCTCGTGACGTCGATGTCGAACGTGGTTTCGTGCGCCTCGCCGCCGAACAGCCGCTCGGCCTCGCCCTCGATCTCTTCGCGGCGCACGTCGGGCACCGGCCGCGGCACGAGGCCCGGGGGGTCGCGCCCGTCGGCGTGCAGGCTGTCGAGCACGGACTGATCCGCGGCCGAGTCCACGGCGAGCGCCGCCACCGCGGCGCCCAGCGAGTCCACGTGCCGCGCCGCTA
>JBOHSV010000251.1:0-2320 GCA_050921735.1 Gemmatimonadales bacterium
TCGCGGTCCGGAAGCGTATTCCCGTGCGGGAGTACCTTGCGGCCCTCAATGCGGAATGCGGAATGCGGAGTGCGGAATGGAAGGAGCCGCTCGAGACGCTCTACCTGGGTGGCGGCACCCCGTCGCTCCTTCCCCCCGACGCGATCGCGGCGCTGCTCACGTCCCTGTTCGACGCGTTCCGTTCGACGCCTCTGTTGGACGGTGTCGAGGCAACGGTTGAAGCCAACCCCGAAGACGTCACGCCGGCGTCGGCGTCCGCCTGGCGCGCCGCGGGCGTGAACCGCGTGTCGCTCGGCGCCCAGTCGTTCGACGACGGCGTGCTGCGCTGGATGCACCGCTCGCACGATGCCGCGCGTATCGGCGCGGCGGTGCGCACCCTGCGGGGGGCGGGGTTCACCAACCTCTCGCTCGATCTGATCTTCGCCCTCCCCGGGGCCCTGGGGCGCGACTGGGCGCGGGATCTCGACCGGGCCGCGGCCCTCGAGCCGGAGCACCTGTCGCTGTACGGCCTCACCGTCGAGCCGAGGACCCCGCTGGCGCGCTGGATCTCGCGCGGCGCCACCGCCACGCCCGACGACGCGCGCTACGCCGACGAGTACCTGGCGGCGCACGAGCGCCTCCGCGCCGCGGGGTACGAGTTCTACGAGGTGTCCAACGCGGCCCGTCCCGGCTTCCGCTCGCGCCACAACGCCGCCTACTGGGCGGGACGCGCCTACCTGGGGCTGGGCCCCGCCGCCCACTCGTTCGACGGGCGGGCGCGGCGCTGGAACCTGGCGGCCTGGGAAGCGTATCGCCAGGCGGTGGCCGGGGGCCGCTCGCCGGTGGAGTCGGAAGAGGTACTCAGCGCAGAGCAGCGCCGGCTCGAGCGGCTGTACCTCGCGCTGCGTACGTCCGACGGCCTCTCCCTGTCCGGCCCCGTCCGCCTCCGTCCGCCCCTGTCCGCCTGGGTGGCAGCGGGGTGGGTGGAGCTGCGGGGGGCGGGGGTGGTCTGTACGCCCGAGGGCTGGCTCCGGCTCGATGCCCTGGTGAGCGCCTTGACCGGGGCGCCGGCAATTTCGTAAATTGTTTTGCCCAAAAGGGTTGCCTCCGATGCCCTCATCGTTGACCCAGCGCGAGCGCCAGGTGCTCGAAGCCGTGATCGAAACCTACGTGCAGACCGCCGAGCCGGCGGCCAGCAAGACCATCGCGCGCCGGTCGGGACTGGGCCTCTCGCCGGCCAGCATCCGGCACACGATGAGCGATCTGGAGCAGCAGGGCTTCTTGTTCCATCCGCACGCGTCGGCGGGGGCGATTCCCACCGACCGGGCGTACCGGGTGTACGTGGACGCGCTGATGCGGCCCTCGGCGGTCGAGCAGGCGGAGGCGCACCAGCTGCGCGAGCAGTTGGGGGGCACGCGCGCCACGGTCGAGACGATCCTGGCGCGCGCCGCCAAGGTGCTGGGCGTGCTGACCCGGGAGCTGGGGGTCGCGGTGGGGCCCTCGCTCGACGACGCCGTGGTCGACCGGCTGGAGCTGATCCCCGTGGCGTCGGACCGCCTGCTGCTCGTGCTCGCGCTGCGGAGCGGCGCGGCGCGCACGATCTTCGTCGAGCTGCCCACGGTCATGGCGGCGGCTGCGCTGGTGCAGGTGGCGGTGGTGCTGAACGAGCGGCTGGCGGGCCTGCGGTTGCGGGAGATCCGCGCCACCCTGTCGGACCGCCTGCGCGACGCGGCCGCGGCGCCGGGCTCGCGCGAGCTGATCAACATCTTCATCCAGGAGGCGGACGAGCTGTTCGACGGCGCCAACGCCGCGCCCGACACGAGCGGCGTGCTGCTCGGCAGCACCCAGCCGCTGGCGGGCCAGCCCGAGTTCTCCACCACGGCGGGGCTGCAGGGCCTGATGGCCGTCACCGAGCGGCGCGACCTGCTGCGCGAAGCGCTCCAGGCCCGCAAGGAGGACGGCATCACCATCACCATCGGCAGCGAGCACCAGGACCCGCGCTTCGCGACGTTCACGCTGGTCACGTCGTCCTACCGCTCCGGCCCGCTGTGCGGCGTCATCGGGATCCTCGGGCCCACGCGCATGCCCTACGACAAGGTGGTGGCGCTGGTGGACCACACCAGCCGGCTGGTGGGAGAGCTGCTGGGATGAGCCGGGCCGACGACTTGTACGCGGTGCTGGGCGTGCCGCGCGACGCCGCCGAAGCCGATATCAAGAAGGCCTACCGCCGGCTGGCCATGGAGTATCACCCCGACCGCAACAACGGCGACCAGGCGGCGGAGGAGAAGTTCAAGCAGGCCACGGAGGCGTACGAGGTGCTGCGCGACCCGCAGAAGCGCGC
>JBOHSV010000252.1:0-1687 GCA_050921735.1 Gemmatimonadales bacterium
CCGCTCCGCCAGCTCGCGCAGCGTCCTGGCGGCCGGGCCGCGGGCGTGGGCCGCCGCTTCCGCCACCAGCGCCGCGCCGTCGGACAGGTCCGCCGTCACGTCCTGGCCCGCGTCCACCTTCTTCGCCACGTCCTGGCGCCAGGTGCCGAAGCGATCGGTCCACGCCTCGACCGTAAACGCCCACCGCCCCACGCGGTCCAGCGGGAACGTGCCGCGGCAGCGGTCGAAGTGCAGGTCATAGCTCATCGGCGCGACCCGCCAGGCGCGGTCTCCCGGACCCCGGTAGCGGATGCGGGCCGCGACGAGGTCGTGGCCTTCCTTAAAGACCGTCGCTTCGACGGCGAGGTCCTCACCCACGAGGCGCTTGACGGGATGGCGCCCGGCGTCCACCGAGGGCCGGACCTGCTCGACCACGAGGCGCGGGAGCGCCGCCGCCGCGCGCGCCGCGCGGCGACCGGCGCGAACCGCCTGCGTGGCTTCAGGTGGCATGACTCGGGTATCGTAACAGCCCGCCGGCGGACGGCGCCAGCGCCGTCATCGGGACCGCACGTCCGCCAGCGCCTCCGCCGAGCCCTTCCCCCAGTGCAGCGTGCGCTGGGGAAACGGGATCTCGATGCCCTCCTGCGCGTAGCGCGCGTGCAGGCGCTTGATGAACTCGTGGCGAATCAGGTGCTGGGCCACGAAGTCGCGCCCGCGCAGGATCACGGTGAGGTTGATGCTCGAGTCGCCGAAGGCGTTATACCGGACGAACGGCTCGAACGATGGCACCCCGTTCTCCACCTGCTGCATCACCTCACGCGCCACCGCAACCGTGACGCGCTCGACGTGCGCCAGGTCGCTGCTGTAGCTCACGCCCACGCCGACCAGCACCGCCTCCTCCATGTCGGGGAGGTGGTAGTTCGTGGTCACGGCGCCCGCGAGCTTCGCGTTGGGCACGATGACGAGATCGTTGGGCAGGCGCCGGATCGTAGTGTTGCGCCAGGTGATGTCCTGCACAAACCCCTCGTCGCCCGATTCGAGCCGAACGAAATCGCCGGGGCGGATCTGCCGCGTGGCCAGGATATGAATGCCGGCGAACAGGTTGGCCAGGGTGTCCTGGAGCGCCAGGGCGACGGCCAGGCCGCCGACGCCGAGGGCGGTAATGATCGGCGTGATGGAGATGCCGAGCGTCTGCAGGATGACCAGGAACCCGACCGCGAACACCACGATGCGGGCGAGGTTGGTGATGAGGCTGGCGGCGGGGAGCGGGCTTTCGCCCTCCGCCGCGGCGCGCCGCATCCACGTGCCGGCGAGGCCGGCCGCGGTCCAGGTGACGGAGAAGATCACGAGGACGAGCAGCATGCGCTGGACCAGGGTCTGGACCTCGCGCGGAAGGGACGCCAGCTCGGCCGCCACGTACAGTCCCAGGATCGTGCCCCACAGAACCACCGGCCCGCGGAAGGCGCTCACCAGGAGGTCGTCGAACCGCGCCCGGGTCGCGGCCGCCCGGCGGACGAGGCGCCCGAACACGACGTGCCGCACGACCAGGCCCAGCACCAGTCCGGCGACGGCGGCGGCGAGCGGGATGGCGAGCTCCACCAGGTTCATGGACCCAAGCAACATCGCAGTTCCTCCGTCGTTCACGCGCCTCAGGCGGGGAGGGCGGGCGCGCCGCGCGCCCGCGGCGGCAGCGGGCGTTGACCCACGT
>JBOHSV010000253.1:0-7882 GCA_050921735.1 Gemmatimonadales bacterium
CGAGCTCCCGGACATGAGCGGGATCGACGCGTGCCGCGCGCTGCAGACCGATGTCCGCATCGGCCACCGGGTGCCGATCCTGCTGCTCGGCCCCGACACGCCGTCGCCGGAACAACGCGTGGCCGCCTTGCGCGCGGGGGCATGGGGGTTTCTCCCCTATCCGCGGAAGCCGGCCGACTTGTCGGTCACGCTCGAGACCTACGTCCAGGCCAAGCGGAACATCGAAGTCGCTCTGGCCGAGGGCCTGCTGGACCCGACGACGGGGCTGCACACGCGGCCGGCGCTGGCGCGCCGCGCCCGGGAGCTGGGGGCGCTGATGTCCCGGGTGCACGGCGCGCTCGCCTGCGTCGTACTGCGGCTGGAAAACGGCGATGGGGACGCGCGCACGGGCAATCTGCTGTTGCGCACCGCGCGCGTCTCCGACGTCGTGGGCAAACTGAGCCCGAGGGAGCTGGTGGTACTGGCCCCCGGAACCGATCGCGCGGGCGCGGTGAAGCTCGCCGTGCGGGCGGGGAACGCCCTCCGGGTGGTGCTCGGGGCCGGGCCGGCCGGAGCCGGTGCCGCGCTGCGGGCTGGGTACGACGCGGTGGGGAACCTGACGTATTCGCCCATCGATCCCGTGGAGTTGCTGACGCGCACCGCCGCGGCGGTGCGCCACGGCGCGCCCGAGCCCGGCCACCCGTGGGTGCGCAGGTTCGAGAGCGCCGCGGGGCCGGGTCCCGACGCGGAGGTCCCAACCCGCTCGACCCCCCCCGGGCTCACGCTCGATAAGAGGAGAACCAGTCCATGAAGACGACGCGCCTCTCGCTCCCGGCCCTGCTGGGTGGCATCACGCTGGCCACGCTCAGCTGCGGGGATCCCTCCCCGACGGGCGTAGGCGCTCGAGGGCCCGCTCTGCACGCCGATCTCTTGAGCAGCTCGTCGCCGCTGCCGAGCGGCCTGCTGGGGTGCTCTCCCCTCCCCTATGACTCGGTCACGCAGACGATCGGGCCCGAGGGCGGCGCGCTCCAGGTGGGGAAGCACGTGCTGTCGGTTCCGCCGATGGCGCTTGACTCGGCGGTGACCATCACGGCCGTAGCGCCTTCGGAGACGACGAACCAGATCCGGTTCCATCCGGAGGGCCTTGCCTTCCAGCGGCCCGCGTCCCTCACCATGGATTATGCGAACTGCAACCTGCTCGGGTTGACGCTGCCCAAGCGGATCGCCTACGTCGATGGCGCGCTGGCCATCCGCGAGTATCTGCCGTCGCTCGACATCCTGTCGAGCCAGGAGGTCACCGGACTGGTTCGGCATTTCTCGACCTATGCCGTCGCGTGGTGAGGCGCCTATGAGCCCGGTCATTTCGCATCCGCTTCCACCCCCCTCCGTGGCCACGCTACCCGCCCCCGGCGCCGCCCGAAGCAGCGCGGACTGGCTGGAGGAGGCGAGCGAGCGGGAGCGCGCGGGGTGTATCGCCGAGGCCATCGCGTGCTACGAGGCCGCCGTGGCCGCCGCCGAGCGGCGCGGCGAAGACACGGTGCTGGCCCAGGCCCTCCGGCGGCTGGCGGTGCAGCGACACCATCAGAGCGAGTCCGAACGAGCGCTCGAGCTGTGCCGGCGGAGCTACGAGGTTGCCCGGCGGGTCGCCGACGACCTGCTGGCGGCGGAGGCGCTGAACACCCTGGGCGGCGTGGCGTTGTCCACCGGCTGTCTGGAGGACGCACGCCGCAGCTTTCTCCAGGCGCTGCAGCTCGGCGGATCCAACCGCCCGCTGCGCGCCCGCGTGGAACAGAATCTCGGCATCCTCGCCAACATTCAGGGCGAGCTGGTCGAGGCCCTGGCCCGCTACGAGCGCTCGCTCGAGGCGTACCGCGCCTGCGGGGACCCGCACGGCTGCGCGATCGCGTATCACAACCTGGGCATGGTCAGCGCGGACCGCGGGCGGCTCGGCGCGGCGGACTGCTACTTCCGGGAAAGCCGCGCGCTGGCCGAGCGCACCGGCGACGTGTACCTGCGCGGCCTGTGCCTGGTCAATCACGCCGAGGTGGACGTGGAACGCCAGCGGTTCGAGGACGCGCGACAGAACGCCGAGGCCGCCCTCGCGATCTTCGATCAGCTGGGAGCGCGGGGCGCCAAGGCGGACGCGTATCGGGTGATCGGGATGGTGTACCGCGAAACGGGCCGGCCCGCGCTCGCCGAATCGCGCCTCCGTCAGGCAGTCGGCCTGGCCGCGACGGCGGGCTCCGTGCTGGGCGAGGCGGAGGCGTCGCACGAGCTGGCCCTGCTGTGCCAGACGATGGGGCGGAACCAGGAAGCCCTGCGCCTGCTCAATACCGCGCACCGGCTGTTCCGCCGGCTGGACGCCCGGGCCGAGGTCGTGCACGTGGGCGGCAGGATGGCGGCGCTCGAGGGCACCTACCTGGCCGTGGTGCGGGAGTGGGGGCGGTCGCTCGAGTCGAGCGACAGCTACACCTTCGGCCACTGCGAGCGCGTGGCGCGGCGGGCGGTCGAGATGGCCCGGGTGCTGGGGCTCGACGCCCACGACGAAACGACGGTCCTGCTGGGCGCCTACCTGCACGACGTCGGCAAGGTATGGGTTCCCCACGAGATCCTGAACAAGCCGGGTGCGCTGACCACGGTCGAGCGCGAAGTCGTCCAGATGCACCCCCTGTGGGGCCTCGAGCTGCTGGCGGACGTCGAGTTCCCGTGGGACATCAAGCCGATCATCCGGTGGCACCACGAGCGGTACGACGGCAGTGGGTATCCCGACCGGCTGCGGGGTGACGAGATCCCGGTGGCCGCGCAGATCGTGGGCATCCTGGACCTGTACGACGCCTTGACCACGTCGCGGCCGTATCAACCGGCCATGCCGCCCGCGCAGGCCGTGGAGGAAATCACCCGGTGCCGCGGGTGGTGGTCCGAACGGGTGTTCGAGGCGTTTCTGGACATGGTGCGGTTCGCGGGGGGCGCGCTCCGCATCTAGTCGTGGGTCGCGGGGCCCCCGCCCGGGGGCCCTGTGCGTCAGCTTTCGCTCACCTTGCAGACCCCCAGTTTTCAGGATATATCAACTCAAGCCATGCACGCGTCACGACTGCTCGGTCTGTGCGGGTGTGTCCTCTTTGCCGGCTCGCCGGCTTCCGTCTGCGGTCAGACCCACGCGACGGGGAGCATCGGTCCCTCGGTCGGCATTGGCCTGGAGCTGGCCGCGCTCGAGGACATGAACACCGACCATCCGCTCCCCGACATGAGCAAGCATCGTCAGGGCGAGCTCGATGCGCTGACGTCGACGCGGTTCACCGAGGCCCTCGAGGCCAGCAACGTCTCGCTCACGACGTATCGCGAGTTGATCGCCAAGCACGGCCTGACGGCCATGCGCAGACCCGCCGGATGAGGAGGTTTCTCATGAGACAGATGCGCAACAGTCTTCACGTGCTTCGTGACGTGGGGGTGAGTGTGGCGCTGGCCCTGGTGCTCTGCGGCACGGCGTTCGGCCAGGAGCTCCGGGTGTCCGGCACGGTCACCTCCGAAACCGGGACTCCGCTCCGGGGCGTGACGGTGCGCGTCTCGGGGACGGATGTGCGCGCGGTGACGGACGCGGTGGGACGGTATTCGCTGACGGCGCCTTCGGATGCGGTCCTGGTGTTCGCCAGTATCGGGTATCGCGCGGTCTACACCAACGTGGGCGGACGGACGGCGATCGACGTCGCGATGTCGGAGGCGATTGCCGTGCTGTCCGAGGTGATCGTCACCGGCTACACGGAGCAGCGACGGGCCGACATCACGGGCGCGGTGTCCAGTGTGAATCTCGAGAGTGCCGACCGGGAGATCTCGTCGAGCATCCTCAAGCGGCTGGACGGCCGGGTGGCCGGCGTGACGGTCGAGCGGAGCGGATCTCCCGGTTCCCGCAACACCGTCCGGATCCGGGGCGTCAGCTCGTTCCAGAACAACGACCCCCTGTACATCGTCGACGGGACGCCGGTCGAGGACTCGTACATCAACTGGCTGAATCCGAACGACATCGAATCCATCCAGGTCCTGAAGGACGCCTCGGCGGCCTCGATCTACGGCTCGCGGGCGAACAACGGCGTCGTCATCATCGAGACGAAGAAGGGCCGGCCGGGACCACGCCGGGTGACGCTCGAAGTCCGGACCGGGGTGGCCAGCCCGGTCCGCGGCTACGATGATTTCCTGATCCAGAACTCTCTCGACTACTTTGAGGTCGTGAGGCGAAGCCAGTGTCCGACCGGCAACGCGGTGTGTCTCTCGGATAGCGTTCCCACCAACATCTATGGGAACCCCAGCAATCCCACCGTGCCGGCATACATCTGGCCAAACAACGGCGTCGATCAGACGGGGGACACGCTGGATACGAGCACGTATGCCTGGCCGGGACCGAACAACCAGGGTTCCACGCTGATCATGCCGGGCAGCCCTGGGACGAACTGGTGGGACGCCGTGTTCAGCCCCGCCCGCGTGTCCGACGTGAATTTCGCGATCTATGGCGGCGGCGAGGACAACCTGTATAGCGCGTCCTTCAACTATTTCGATCAGGAAGGCACGGCGGCGTTCAACAGGTTCCGCCGGGGCACGATTCGCCTCAACACGGAATTCGACTTGGGGCGGGTCACGGTCGGTGAGAATCTCGCGCTCTCCATCGACGAGAACTTCGGCGGGGCGGACGACCCCGGCCCATTCGCCGAGGGCGGGATTCTCGGCAAGAACATCCTGATGCAGCCCGTCGTCCCCGTGCACGACATCGGGGGCAATTTCGCCTCGGGGAAGGCCGTCGGCCTGGGGAATCAGTCGAATCCCCTCAAAGAGGCGTGGGCCAACAAGGACGACGTGACGCGAAACACGCGAATCTTCGGCAACGTCTTTGCCAACGTCGAGCTCCGAGACAGGCTGTCTTTCAGAACCCGGCTGGGGTTCAACCTGGCTGAAGGCTCGTTCCGGGGTTTTGATCCCATCCGCCCCGAAAACTCCGAGCCAGGGACGTCCAACGGTATCACCGAGAACTTCAGTGTGTTCACGGACTGGACCTGGAGCAACACGCTGAGTTATGCCGGCACGTTCGAGCAGCACAATGTAGCCGTCCTGGTGGGCCAGGAAGCGACTCAAGTCACCAACCGGGTGATCGCCGGCGGGCTCAGCAACCTGATCAGCACCATCCCGGACAGCCGGTACATCCAGGACGACCTCTCGTTCAATCCGGGAACGCGCACCGTGAGCAGTGGTGGCAGTACCGGCGCGCTGCTGTCCTTCTTCGGCAAGATCGACTACAACTTTGCCGACCGGTACTACCTGAGCTTCACGCTGCGGCGGGATGGCTCGTCGCGGCTGGGCCCGAGCAACCGGTGGGGGACCTTCCCGGCCATCGGCGCCGGATGGCGACTGTCCCAGGAGTCCTTCCTGGCGGACAACGAGTTCTTCAGCAACGTCATGCTCCGGTTCGGCTGGGGGCTCACCGGGAACCAGAACATCCCTTCGGGGCGGATCGTGAGCCAATTCGGCGGCGGTCCGGGGGACACGTTCTACGACATCGGGGGAACCAACAGCTCGATCGTCCCGGGGTTCAGGCAGACCTCGCTGGGGAACCCGGACCTGAAGTGGGAGGAAAACCAGTCGGTGAACGTGGGCCTCGATCTCGAGTTCCTCGAGGGCCGGGCCAGCGTTGTCGTTGATGTCTACGAGCGGAGGACGGACAACCTCCTGTTCGACCCACCGGCTCCCGGAACGGCGGGCGTGGCCGATCCCCCGATCGTGAATATCGGGGAGATGAGAAACCGGGGGATCGATTTTTCGGTCGGCTACCGCGGCACCATCGGCACGGGGACGCTGTGGAATGTGAGCTTCAACGGCAGCCACTACCGGAACGAGGTGATCCGCATCGATGGCGTACAGGATTTCTTCTTCTCGCAACCGATCGACACGCGGTTTGGAGAGGGACTGGAAGTCATCAACATGGTCGGCCATCCGATCGGCGCGTTCTTTGGCCTGGTGGCCGATGGCTTTTACGCCAATGCGGCCGAGGCGGCTCCCTTTGCCGCGGACGGGGCGGCGCCCGGCCGGATAAAGTTCCGGGACCTGAACGGGGACGGACAAATCAACTCGGATGACCGGACGATCATCGGCAGTCCGCATCCGGATTTCGCGGCCGGACTGGATTTTGGCGTTCGGTGGGGCGCCTGGGACGTCAGTGCGACGCTGTTCGGAACGTTCGGCAACGACATCTATGACGTGCAAAAGGAATTCTACATCTTCCGCAATTTCTCCACGAATGTCCGAGCCGACATCCTGGAGAACTCTTGGCGGGACGACAACGGGGACGGCATTCAGGACAACCCGGACGCCAAGTATCCGCGGCTGGACGTGAACGATGCCTTCAGTCGCGCGCCCAGCAGCTTCTACATCGAGGATGGATCGTACGTCAGGCTGCGTAACCTGCAGGTCGGGTATCAGGTCCCGCAGGCCTGGATTCCGGGTGTGCGGGTGTACGTACAGGCGGAGAACCTGTTCACCATCACCGGCTACCCGGGTCTCGATCCGGCGCTGCCGGCGGCCGCCTCCTTCGGGCCCGCAGGCGACATCAGGGATCAGGCTCGCGGCATCGACCGGGGCGCGTATCCCAGCAACCGTGTGATCACGTTTGGCGTCAGCGCGACATTCTAGACGATCGTCTTTTTTCAAAGGAACGGAAGACGATGAAAACACTATCGAGGTACCCCCTGCTGCTCGGCACGGCGCTGCTGATGCTCGTGGCTGGCGTCACGTACAGTTGCAGTGACTTTCTCGAGAGTCCCCCACAAGGGACGCTCGACGACCAGACGCTGGCCAACGCGGCAGGAGTCGAAGGATCGCTCATCGCCGCGTACCGCGCGCTGGACTGGAACAACGGCGTCGGCGGGGACTGGGGGTCGGCGGCCAGCAACTGGGTGTGGGGAAGCGTCACCAGCGACGACGCCTATAAGGGGTCCGAGCCCACCGACCAGCCCCCGATCACGGAGATCGAGCTCTACACTTGGAGCACCAGCGGATCCGGCGCCTACTTGAACGACAAATGGAGGGCCGTGTATGAGGGCGTGGTCCGCACCAACGCCACGCTCCGGCTCCTGAACAGGGTGCTGGCCGAGAGCCCGGGGGAGGTCACCGCGAGCGACGCCGACGGCATCCGGGGCGAGGCCCTGTTCCTCCGGGCGCACTACCATTTCGAAGCCTGGAGGATGTGGGGGAACGTCCCGTACTACTTCGAGGATGACGACGATTTCCGCAAGCCGAACGACCTGGGCCTGGATGCGGTGGCACAACTCATCGAGGATGATCTCGACGAGGCCATCTCGCTCCTCCCCCTGACCCCGCGGAACGGGCAGCTTGGCAGGGCGACCCAGTGGACCGCGAAGGCCTACAAAGGCCGGGTGCAGGTGTATCGCGGCAACTACACCGGAGCATTGACCACCTTGCAGGACGTCGAGCAGAACGGGCCGTTCGACCTGGAAACAAGCTCCTATCGGGTGTGGAGTGGGTTCGTGGACAACGGCCCCGAGACGATCCTGGCGTATCAGGCCTCCAGCAATGACGGCGAGCCGAACGGGAACAATGCGAACTATGGCGAGCGCCTGAATTTCCCGCATTCCGGCAGCCCGATCGGATGCTGCGGATTCCACCAGCCGTCACAAAACCTCGTGAACTTCTTCCGGGTTGATGCCAACGGTCTTCCGCTGCCCTTGTCAGATCCTAACTGGAACGCGAATGATGCGGAGTTCGACGCGTCGGCGACGGCGCCGGTGGATCCACGGTTGGACTGGACCGTGGGCCGGGACGGCGTGCCCTACAAGGACTGGGGCCTCCACGCCGCGGGCTGGATCAGGTCGCCGACATTCGGTGGTCCGTACAGTCCGAAGAAGAA
>JBOHSV010000254.1:0-1582 GCA_050921735.1 Gemmatimonadales bacterium
GGTGGCGGGCGCGCCGCTCGAGGACGCGCTGCGGCTCGCCGTGCGGCTGGCCGCCCGCAACGTGACCTACCGGGGCGCGACCGGCCTGCGCCAGCACCTGCTGGGCCGGCTGAGCCACGTATGACCCGCCTGGTCGAGGTCCCGGTCCAGTTCGACGACCGGACGTTCGACCCGTTTGCCGCCGCCTTCGCGCAGGCGCTGGCGGACGGCGAGCGCCTGCTGTTCGACGCCCACGCCGCCGAGTGGGCCTCGCCCTACGGCGTGGTCGGCCTGCTCGCCGCGGGACAGGCGGCGGGCCGCGCCCGGGGCGAGAAACCGCTGCTCACCGCCCCCGTGAATCCCGACGTGCTGCGGTACTGGGGCCGGATCGGGTTCTTCCAGGAAGCGGTGGAGCTGTTCGAGGTGCACGGGCGCTTCCCCAAGGCCAAACCGCTGGCGGCGAGCGACGTCCTGCTGCCGGTGACGCCGGTGCGGGCCGCCGAGGACGTGCACGGCGTGGTCAGCCGGATTCAGCAGCGCGCCTCGGCCATCCTGGCGTCCGAAGTGGGGCTCGATCCGAAGGCGACGATGGGTTTCGCTATGGCGCTTTCCGAGGCGTGTCAGAATATTGTGGAGCACGCCGGCACCGGCGGCTGGGTGGCGGTGCAAAGCTACCACTGGCGCCGCCGGCTGGCGCGCCGCGTGGTGGTGATCGGGGTCGCAGACGCCGGCGTGGGATTCCGGCATTCATTGGAGCCCACGGAGGCGAAACGCTTCGGGGACCGCTGGGGTGACGCGGCGGCGCTGGAAGCGGCGCTGATCCAGGGCGTGAGCCGGTTTCGCGATCCCGGGCGCGGGCAGGGGCTCAAGGGCATCCGGAACTACCTCGCGCGGTGGGACGGGAAGATCTCGATCCGGAGCGGGACGGCGCGGATCGCCATCGTGCCCCGGTGGGACGACGACGTGGCGCTGAAGGACGACCTCGCGCCGTTTCCCGGCTCGCAGGTGTTGATCATCGTTCCAGAGCAGGGGTCCGCCAAATCGTGATCCAGCATATCGACGTTCACGCGGTGCTCCAGGAATCCGTTCCCGGCCTGTATGCCGATCTGGTCACCCGACCGACCGGCCGCGCGGTGCGCGAGCGCATCGAGCGGGTGATCGGCGACGCCGACGCCGCCATCGCCGTCATGGACTTCACCGGGGTCGGCTGCCTCGACTACTCCTGCGCCGACGAGATCGTGGCGAAGCTGCTGCGGGAGCGGGTCCAGGTCCTGCTGCTGCGCGGCGTCACCGACGGGCATCGCGAAGCCATCGAGCCCGTGCTCGTCGGGCACGGGTTGGCGGTGATCATCGAGCGGCCGGACCGGACGCTCGAGGCGCTGGGGCCCGCCGCGACGGCCGAGGGCCTGCTGCAGCGGCTCGTGGCGCGCCGGCTGGCCGCGCGCACGCCGGGAGGCGCGTTCGCCCTGACGGTCGCCTGAGGCGGCGGTGACGCGCCGGCGACTGGGCCTGTCCACCCGCGCCATCCACGGCGCGCCGGACCTCAAGGAACCGCGCGATCCCGTCGCCACCCCCATCTATCAGAGCACCACCTTCGTGAGCG
>JBOHSV010000255.1:0-4650 GCA_050921735.1 Gemmatimonadales bacterium
GAGACCGACTGCCTGCGTCGGCTGGGGCGGGTGTGCCTGCTGCTGGGGCACTACGACGACGCGGCCCGCCACCATCAGCGTGGCCTGGCCCTGGCGGAGGCCGAGTTCGACCAGGCCGCCGCGATCAGCGCCTCGCAGGGGCTGGGTGACGTCGCGCTCGCGCGCGGGGAGTGGACCGGGGCCCGGGCCTGGTATCAGCGCGGGCTGCGCCTGGCCGAGGCGGCGGGGGACACGGCGAGCCTCGGCCGCCTCGAGCACCAGCTCGGCGTCCTGGCCTTCCGGCGGGGTGACGTGACCGCGGCGGGCGAGCACCTGCGGCGCGCCCGGGAGCGCTTCGAGCAGCTGGGCGAGCCCGTGGAGCTCGCGCGCGTGCTGGACAGCCACGGGCTCGTCGAGGCCGCGCTCGGCCGCCACGCCGCCGCGTCGGCGGCCTATCGCGAAGCCCTCGCCTGGTCGCGCCGCGCGCCCCAGGACCCCGGGGCCGAGGTGTCGATCCGCCTGGACCTCGCGGAGCTGGCGCTCGGGACCGGCACGCTGCTCGACGCGGAGGAGGAGCTGCGCCGAGCGGAAAGCCTCGCCATCACGCGCAACCTGCCGCGGCGGCTGATCCGCATCTACGCGTTGATGGGCCGGCTGCGCGGCCTCCAGGGCGACGAGACGGGCTTCGTGTTCTTCGAGCAGGCCATCGAGTTGTGCCGCGTCCTCGCCCGCTCGCCGGGCGACGAGGCGCGGCTGTACGAGGAGTACGGCGCGTTTCGCGGCCGCCTGGGCCAGGCCGACGAAGCGCGGGCGTACCTGGAGCGCGCCCGCGACCTGTTCGAGGCGCTGGGAAAGAGCGTCGAGCTCGCCCGCGTGCAGGAGGAGTTGGCGCGCGTCAGCGCCTAGAGTAGCTTTCCCGCCGCTTTCGTCCGCCGTCACCGTTTCCGTCGCGGAGGCACCTGCGCCATGCGCATGCTGGTGTTGGGAGCCGGCCTCCAGGGCTCGGCATGTGCCTACGACCTGCTCCAGCAGCCGGGCGTGGAGCGGGTCACGCTCGCGGATCTGCGCCCCGGCCGGCTGCCGCGCTTTCTCCAGCACGCGCGCGGCAAGCGCCTGGCCACCGTTCGGCTCAACGTGAAGCACGCCGCCGCCCTGCGCCGGGTGATGCGGGGCCATGACGCCGTGCTCTGCGCCCTGCCGTATTACTTCAATGTCGACGTCGCGCGGGCGGCCGTGGACGCGGGCGTGCACCATGCCGACCTGGGCGGCAACACCGACATCGTCGCGAAGCAGCGGCGCACGCTGGACAAGGCCGCGGCCCGGCAGGGGGTGTCGGTCGTCCCCGACTGCGGCCTCGCCCCCGGCATGGTCAACATCCTGGCGGCCGAGGGGATCCGGCGGGTGGGGGCGGCCGAGTCGGTCAAGGTCTTCGTCGGCGGCCTGCCGCAGCGCCCCGAGCCCCCGCTCGGGTACCAGATCGTGTACTCGCTCGAGGGCGCGCTGGACTACTACACCACGCCCTCGCGCGTGCTGCGCGACGGCCGGATCACCCGGGTCGACGCGCTGTCGGAGCTCGAGGATGTGAGCTTTCCCGATCCCGTCGGCCCGCTCGAGGCGTTCCATACGGGCGGCGGCATCTCGACCCTGCCGTGGGCGTACGAGGGCAAAGTCCGCACGATGGAATACAAGACGCTCCGCTACCCCGGGCATGCGGCCGTCATGAAGGCGATCCGCGATCTCGGACTGCTGGACCTCGAGCCGATTCGGGTGAAGGGCAAGCCGATGGTGCCGCGCGACGCCTTCATCGCGGCGGTCTTACCCAGGCTGACGAAGCCCGAGAGCCGGGACCTCGTGGCGCTGCGGGTGGAAGTGACGGGACGCGACGGCCGGAAGGCGGCGTGGCAGCTGCTCGACTACTTCGACGAGGCCCGCGGCATCTCCGCCATGATGCGCACGACCGGCTATTCCCTGGCGATCACCGGTCTGATGCAGGTGGACGGGCGGATCACGGCGCGGGGCGTGCGGACGCCGGACGAGGCGGTGCCGTTCGGGGAGTACGTGGCCGAGCTTCGGGAGCGGGGGATGGATCTCCGGGAGGTTCAGTAGCTCCACCGGCTGTCGACCAGCAATTCCCATCCCTCGCTCCCCACGCCCGCGCCCAGCACGAACAGCGTGTTGCGCCCGAGGCGCAGCGCGACCTCGGCACCGCCCGAGGAATGCAGGCCGCGCGTGGTCAGGCGGACCGCCTCGCCCGCGCCGAACACCCGGCCGGCGTCGTAGAACCCCACCAGCTTGAGCTCGTACGGCGGCGCGTAGATCAGGGCGTAGCGGGCCTCCACGCCGGCCAGCAGCTTGCCCGGCCCGGTGAAGCGCCCGGGCCGGTATCCGCGCAGCGAGCGGTAGCCTCCCACCGCCGGGTAGGGCGCCGTGCTCGACTCGATGGCGAGCTGGGCCGCGAGTGGCGGGTCGCCGCCCATGCGCTCGATCGCGGCCCGCGCCGCGAGGATCAGCCGCTCGACCGGGTGCACGTACACCTGGGCCGCCCCCGTGGTCCGGGTGTATCCTCGCGCGTCGGTGTGGAGGGCTTCGAGCAGCACGCCTTGATGGGGATCGATCTCGTGATCCCGCACGTCGATGACGACACCCCCGCGCCACGCGGCGTCGGCGAAGGGGACGCGGCGCGGGTCCACCGCTCCCGACGCCAGGTCGCGCTCGAACACGGTCTCGCCGGGCAGCCCACGGAAGTCCGTGCGGGCCAGCGTCACACCGGCCAGCAGGCGCAGCGGCCCCAGCACGCGCCGCTGGACCGTGAGCCGCGCGGAGCGCGTGGTGCGGCTCACTTCATAGAAGTAGGGGCGGGCGGGGGTCGTGCTGTCGTCGGAGTACGGCGCCTCGTTGCCACGACCGTAGTAGCCGAACCGGTTCTCGCGCCTCAGGGCGAGCGTCAGCCCGGCGCGCCAGCCGTCCCAGTAGGCCGGAGCCTGGGCATCGAGCTCCAGGAGGTAGCTGCCCTGCGTGCTGGCGCCCGCCGTGATCCCCGCCGAGGCGAAGTACGGCTCGGGGCGGGGCGTGGAGCCGATGATCGGACTGAGCACGCGTCCGTATGCCGCGAGCCAGAAGCCGTCGATCGTGCTGTAGTAGGCGTACGGGCTGTAGGTCCGGTCCCAGTACCGCTGAGCGGCGAGCGGAGCGGGATGGGCGGCGGCGCCAGCCGTGGCCAGCAGCGCGGCGGCGAGGCGGCGCGCGGCCCTACTCCGGCGTGCGCTCGGCGTACAGATGAGCGGTGTCCCGGATCCTGGCCGCCGTCCCGTCGTGCGCGGCGTACCGGCTCGGGTAGAGCGACGCGGCGCCGAACTCGCCCCGCTTGTTCACGGCGTAGAAGTTGAGCTGAAAGCGCGGCCGGCCGTCCGCCGCGAGCAACCGCGCTTCCGTGGTCTGGACCACGCGCTTCAGGGTCTCGAGGCAGGCGTCGGCCGGCTTCATGCCGCGGCGCATGTGCTCTACCGTGAGAAACGCGCCGCAGGCCTTGATGTTCGCCTCGCCGCGGCCCGTCGAGCCCGCGGCCCCGACGTCGTTGTCGGTGTACTGGCCGGCCCCGATCAGGGGCGAGTCCCCCACGCGGCCCGGGATCTTCCAGACGAGGCCGCTCGTCGTGGTCACCGACGAGAGGTCGCCGCCGGGCGTGACGACGTCGCAATTGATGGTCCCCGTCGGGCGGCGGACCAGGGGCTCGTTCTCGGGCACGTCGAGCCAGTCGTCGTCGGGGCTGAGATTGGCGCGCCAGCGCAGCCACGCCTGGCGGGCCCGGTCCGTGAGCAGCTCCTCCTCGGTGAAGCCGAACGAGAGGGCGAACCGCTTCGCGCCCTCGCCCACCAGGAGGATGTGGTCGGTGTACTTGAGCACGAGCTTCGCCACTTCGCTGGGGGTCTTGATGCCCTCGAGGGCGCCCACCGCGCCGGCGCGCCGGGTCGGCCCGTGCATGCACGACGCGTCGAGCTGAACGACGCCGTCCGCGTTGGGCAGCCCGCCGTACCCCACCGACGTATCGGTGGGATCGAGCTCCTGGATCTTCACGCCCTCGACGGCGGCGTCGAGCGTGTCGGCGCCTTTCATCAGGAGGTCGAACGCCTGCTGCACGGCGCGCAGGCCGTTCGCGCTCGCCACCGCGACCGGGTTGGCCGCCCAGCGGCTCGGCGGCGGTAACGGCCGCGGCGGCCGCATCGGGTGCGGAATGCTCACGGCGGTGCCCGCGGCCAGCGCGCCGGCGGCGGACAGGAAGTCTCGTCGCGTCAGGGGTTCGGGTGTCACGATATGCGCTCCGCGGTGACGGGGGTCGGTAGGTTTTACGCGGTCGCCGCGTCCCTGTCAACTTGCTCCGGGCCCGGCGCGGGTCTTAGGTTCCCGCTCGCACGGCGGGCGTCGGGCCCGCCTCGCCGGAGGTGGCAACGGTGGAGACGATGGAGACACACGAGGACTGGCTCCAGCAGATCGACGCGGAGCTGGAGGGCGAGCTGACCCTCCCCGAGCGGGCGTCCCTCGCCCGCCACCTGGCGTCGTGCCCGCACTGCGCCGGCGCGCGCGCCAGCCACCTCGAGATGCGCGTGGCGATGGCCCGCGCCGCGGGCGAGCCCGCGGCGCGCACGGTGCCGCGTCCCGTGCTGCGCGGCCGCG
>JBOHSV010000256.1:0-4379 GCA_050921735.1 Gemmatimonadales bacterium
CGCGCGGCGCTCGGCGCTCACCTGGGCCCACGGCGGCAGGCTCACTCGCCCCGCACGGTCGGGTCGCTGGCGAGCCCCTCGCCGAGCACGACGTTGTCGATCAGGCGGGCGGGCCCGACGCGGGCCGCGGTGACGACCACGGTCGCGGCGTTGGCCCGCGCGGCGGGACGCATGCCCTCGTCCACCAGCGCCAGGTACTCGGGCTCGACGCCCGGCGCCCCGAGCGCGGCCAGCCCGCGGCGTTCCAGCGCCCGGCCGTCGGCCTCGCCGCCGCGCCAGGCCTGCTCCACGGTCCGCAGCGCGCGCGCGAGCGCGAGCGCCGACCGGCGGTGGTCGGCGTTCAGATAGGCGTTGCGTGACGACAGCGCCAGCCCGTCCAGCTCGCGCACCGTCGGGTGGATGTCCAGCGCGATCGCGAAGTCGAGGTCCCGCACCAGGCGCCGCACGAGCATCGCCTGCTGGAAATCCTTGCGCCCGAACACGGCGACGTCCGGCTCCACGACATGAAACAGCTTGGCGACGACGGTGAGCACGCCGGCGAAGTGCCCGGGCCGGGCGGCGCCCTCGAGGACGTCGGCCATGGGACCGGGCGCGATGCGCACCTCGGGCGCCGTCTCGTACAGCGCGCGCGTCTCGGGCACGAACAGCGCGTCCACGCCCCGCGCTGCCGCGAGGCCGCGGTCGCGCGCCAGGTCGCGTGGGTAGGCCTGGAAGTCCTCGCCCGGGCCGAACTGCAGCGGGTTGACGAACACACTCACGACCACGCGGTCGGCGCGCCCGCGGGCGTGGTCCACGAGCCGTAGGTGCCCCTCGTGGAGGAACCCCATGGTCGGGACGAGGGCGATCCGACGGCCGCGCTGCTTCTCCGCGCGGGTCCAGGCGCGCATCGAGTCCAGCCCGGTGACTTCGTGCATTATTCGGGAAACGAGTGCTCCGGTCCCGGATACCGGCCCTCCCGCACCTCGGCGGCGAACAGCCGCACGGCCTCCCGCACGTCCTCCGCCATCGCGGCGTAGCGCTTCACGAACTTCGCGGTGAAGCGGTCGTTCAGCCCGAGCAGGTCGTGCAGGACGAGGACCTGGCCGTCGCACGCGGGGCCGGCGCCGATGCCGATGGTCGGGATCGTCAGCGCCTGCGAGATCCGCGAGGCGAGCGGCGCCGGCACGAGCTCGAGCACGATGGCGAACGCGCCGGCGTCTTCCAGGGCGTGGGCGTCGTCCAGCAGGCGCTGCGCCGTCTCGGGGCCCCGCCCCTGCACCCGATACCCCCCCAGCGCGTGCACCGATTGCGGCGTGAGCCCCAGATGTCCCATCACGGGGATGCCGACGTCCACCAGGGCCCGCACCGTCTGGGCCATGGGGCGTCCGCCTTCGAGCTTGACGCCGTGACAGCCGCTCTGCTGCATCACCCGCCCCGCGTTGCGAATCGCCTCGGGCGGCGACACCTGATACGAGAGGAAGGGGAGGTCGCACAGCACCATCGCGTACCGCGCGCCGCGTCGGACGATGGTCGTGTGATAGATCATCTGGTCGAGCGTGGCCGACAGGGTCGTCTCGGCGCCCGCGAGCACCTGGTTCACCGAGTCGCCCACGAGCAGGAGATCGACGTCGCACTCGTCCAGCAGCCGGGCGAACAGCGCGTCGTAGCACGTCAGCATGACGATGCGCTCACCGCGCGCTTTCTTCTTCAGCAGGTCGTGGACCGTGACCGGTTTGCGCGCCTCAGTCACGGGACCACCTCGAGCTCGGCGAGCTCCCGCTGCCAGAAGGCGCGGTGCGGCAGCTCCGGGTGCGGGATGGTGAGACCGGGATCGCGGACCTCGCGATTCCCGAACCGCACGATGTCGAGATCCAGCGAGCGCGGCGCCCAGCGGGCGCCCGCGGCGCGCACCCGGCCGGCCGCCGCCTCGATGGTGAGCATCCGGTCGAGCAGCTCCCGGGGGTCGAGCGTGGTCTCGAGCCGCAGCATCTGGTTCAGGTAGGGCGCCTGCGGCCCCGGTCCCAGCGGCGCCGTCTGCTCGATGCGGGACGCGGCCACGACGCGCGTGCCCGGCAGGGTGTCGAGCCGGGCCCGGGCGAACGCGAGGTGCGCGGCCCGGTCGCCCAGGTTCGAGCCGAGGGCCACGTAGACCGGCTCCGACGGCGCGCGCGGGGACACGCGAGAATGGTAAACGGCCTACGCGACCGAGGCAAAGCCGCGCGTCAGCTCGCGCAGCATCGCGGCGACCTGCTCCAGCTCGCGCGTCGCGCGCTCGAGCTCGGACAGGCCCTGGGCGGCCTCGTTGGCGCGCGTGGCCACGTCGTCGGCCTCGACGCGGTTCTTGCCGGCAATGGCCGCGACCGCGTTGATGCGCTCCCGCAGGTGCGCGAACGCCTGCTCCTGCTCCCCCGCCGCGCCCGCGATGCGCTGGGCGTGGTCCGTCGCCTCGGCGGTGGCGGCGACGATGGCGTCGAGCGCCTCGAGCGCGCCCGCGGACAACTCTTCCACGCCCCCCACGTTCGCCTCCCCGCGCCGCATCTGCTCGACCACCTCGCCCACCTGCCGGTGAATGTCCTGCACCAGCTCGCCGGCCTCGGCCGCGGCGGCGGCGCTTTGCTCGGCGAGCCGGCGCACCTCCTCGGCGACGACGGCAAACCCGCGCCCGTGCTTCCCGGCGCGCGCCGCCTCGATCGCCGCGTTCAGCGCGAGCAGGTTCGTCATGTCGGCGAGCTCCCGGATCGACGCGATGAAGCCCGTGATCCGCCGGCTCACCTGCCCCAGCCCCTGCACCTTGCTGGAGCTTTCGCTCACGAATCCCTTGAGCGCCACCAGCCGCTCGATGGCGTCGCGGATCCGCTGGCGATTGCGGGTCGCGACGTCGCTGGCGGTGCTCGACGCCCGCGCGGCGTCCACCCCGTCGGTGGAGACGCGGCGCGACACCTCCGCCAGGCTCTCCGTGGCGGCCAACCCGCTCGACACTTCCCCCTCCTCGGTCGCCACCCCCTGACGGATGGCATCGGTGGCGGCGGCGACCGCCGTCGCGGCTTCGCGCAGGCCGACGGCCGCGTGCGTGAGCGTGCCGAGCTGCCGGGTCACGCGCTCCACCGTGTCCACCAGCGGCGAGCGCAGCTCGCTGATGTGAATGGCCGTGGCGAGCTGGTTGGCGAAGGTCGAGATCGTCACCACGTCCTTGCGCGGGTAGGAGTGCCGCTTGTGATGTTCGAGCTCGAGCGTGCCGATCACGTCCTCCCCGAACCGCAGCGGCACGATGACCAGACTCTGCACCGCCTCCGGGGCGTCGGCCACGCGGCGGTCCCGCGTCACATCGTCGATCACGACGGCCGTGCCCGTCCCCAACACGTGCGCACGCAGGGCGACGATGTCGGACGAGGGCTCGCCCCGGCCGGCCCGCCCCTGCGCGCTGCGGTACGCCAGCACCAGGCGCCCGTCGGCCCGGCGATAGATGCGGAAGTCGCCCCAGTCCACCAGCCGGTGCGCCAGCCGTTCAATCCGGCCGAAGGCATCCCGCAGGCTGATGTTGCTCGTGATCACGGCCTCCATGGCGTGAATCTTCTTCAATTCCTCGGCGGAGATCGCTTCCTCGAGCATCTGCTTGAACAGCAGTCCCAGCGCGGCGAGCACGATGCCCACGACGAGCCAGGGCGCCAGCGGCTCCCAGGTGACGACCGTCGCCGCCACGGTCGTCGCGGCGAAGACCGTCGCCGCGTACGCGATGAGCTCGTAGCGCAGGATCAGGAGCTGCTCGTCCTTTTCCAGCTTCTCCCGGATCAGGAGGCTGAAATAGAACAGCAGCCGGCCGACCACGAAGTACACCAGCACGAAGAAGAACAGGGCGGGCACGAGCGCGAGGTCCGGTGCCGGCCCGACGACGCCCGATTGCCGGCGCACCCACGCGTAGACCCCGTACGCCGCCACCAGCGCGATCACCTCGCGGCCGAGGTTCACCAACGCGGCCGGCCCGGTCTTCCGGCGCCACACCCAGTCGGCGCCGACGACGCCGCCGGCGAGCGCAATCACGGTCGCGGGCACGCCCACCACCAGGCTGCCCGCCAGCGCCACCAGCCCGGTCTGCGTGAGGTAGGAGTACTTGGAGAGCGGGATGTGGAGACCCCGCAGCACCACGCCCAGCGCGATCAGGATGAGGATCTCCGGCATCTGCCCGAGCCAGCGGGTGTCGGCCAGCACGACGACCACGGCCAGGAGCGCGCCGGCGTAGGCGAGCCCCTGGGCGTACCACGTGACGAAACGCCGGAGCGTCACGCGGCCTGCCGCGCACCGCGCACCGCGGCGGCCAGCTCACCGACCAGGCGAGCCAGCGCCGCCGGCCCGCCCGTGCCCAGTGCCTCGACCAGCGCGCTCCCCACGATCACGCCGTCCGC
>JBOHSV010000257.1:0-2414 GCA_050921735.1 Gemmatimonadales bacterium
GATCACGGCCGAGGGTCGGTTCGACCGCACGTCCCTCGCCGGCAAGGCGCCGGGCGAGGTGGTGCGGCGGGCGCAGCGCGCCCGGAAGCCCGTGGCGATCGTCGCGGCCCAGGCGGCGAACCTGGTGGGCGTGCCCGTCGCGAGCGGCGACGGGACGCGGCTCGACGTGGCGGGCGTGGCCGCGCTGGCCGAGCGGGTCGTGCGGGAGGCGCTCGGGTTGCCTGCGCCGTAGCGGGTTTCTATACTTCCCCGCCTCTATGTCCCCCAGCGACAACGTGATGGACAAGCTCGTGTCGCTCTGCAAGCGGCGCGGCTACGTGTTCCAGTCGTCCGAGATCTACGGCGGCCTGGGCTCGGTGTGGGACTACGGCCCGCTCGGCGTCGAGCTGAAGCGCAACATCAAGGAGCGGTGGTGGCGTTCCATGGTGCAGGAGCGCGAGGACATCGAAGGGATCGACGCCGCGATCCTCATGCATCCGCGGGTATGGGAGGCGTCGGGACACGTGTCGGGGTTCACCGATCCGCTGGTGGATTGCCGGCAGTGCAAGAACCGCTTCCGCGCCGACGACCCCCGGATCAAGGGCACGCCCGGCGAGCCGTCGGCCCAGTGTCCCGTGTGCGGCAGCCGCGGGACCCTCACCGCGCCGCGGCTGTTCAACCTCATGTTCAAGACGTTCATGGGCCCGGTGGAAGAGGCCGCCGCGGTGGTCTACCTCCGGCCGGAGACGGCGCAGGGGATCTACGTCAACTACCTCAACGTCCTCCAGTCGTCGCGCCAGAAGATCCCCTTCGGCATCGCGCAGATCGGCAAAGCGTTTCGCAACGAGATCACGCCCGGGAATTTCATCTTCCGCACGCGCGAGTTCGAGCAGATGGAGATGCAGTTCTTCGTAAAGCCCGGCACCGATGGCGAGTGGTTCGAGTTCTGGCGCCAGGCCCGCATGACGTGGCTGGTGGACGCGGTGGGCATCCGCGCCGAGAAGCTCCGGTTCCACCAACACGCGAAGGACGAGCTGGCGCATTACGCCAAAGACGCCTACGACATCCAGTACGAGTTCCCCTTCGGCTGGCAGGAGTTCGAGGGCATTCACAACCGGACGGATTTCGATCTGGCCCGGCACCAGCAACATTCGGGCAAGAAGCTGGAATATGTCGACACCGGCACGAACGAGCGGTTCGTGCCCTACGTCGTGGAGACGTCGGCCGGGGCGGACCGCACGGCGCTGGCGGTCCTGGCGGACGCCTACCACGAGGACGAGGTGGAGGGCGAGAAACGTGTCGTGCTGCGGCTCGCTCCCGGGCTCGCTCCGCTCAAGGCCGCCGTCCTCCCGCTGGTCAACAAGGACGGCATGCCGGAGTTGGCGCGGACGATCTACGACGGGCTGCGCCGGCACCATCACGTGTTCTACGACGACGGCGGGTCCATCGGGCGGCGGTATCGCCGCCAGGACGAGGCCGGCACGCCTTTCGGGATCACGGTGGACGGCCAGTCGACGCAGGACCAGACGGTGACGGTACGGGACCGTGATACGCTCAAGCAGGACCGGGTCGCGGCCGACCGACTGGTGGAATACCTAGCGGAGAAACTGAAACGGTGAGACGGACAGTCCGTCCCCGTTCGCCCAATGATGTACGACGACTTCCGCGCCCTGGTCGACCGCCTGGTCCGTGAAGTCCCCGCGGGATACCTCGACGGCGTCGTGGCCATCGACGTGAGCCCGAAGGCCGTTCCCCACCCGGTCCGCGCGGAGATCTACACGCTGGGCGAGTGCATCCCGCTCGAATGGAGCGGCGACGGGCGCGACCTGCAGTCTCGCGTGGTCCTCTATCATGGCTCGTTCCAGGCGCTGTCGCGCCTCGGCGCCTTCGATTGGCGGGAAGAGGCCTGGGAGACGCTGACGCACGAGCTGCGACACCACCTGGAATGGCAGGCGAGCGTGAGCGCGCTCGAGGCCTACGACTGGGCGGCGGAGCAGAACTTCGCGCGCCATGAAGGGGAGACCTTCGATCCGGCGTTCTACCGGTCGGGGGAGCGGGTCGCTCCCGGGATCTACAAGGTTGACGACGACATCTTCGTGGAACGGGAAACGGGAAACGTGCAACGGGGTGGGGGCGTGGAGGTGGCTTGGCACGGCCGCCGGTATCGCGTAGGCGTCCCGGAGGCTGTGAAGCCTCCCGCCTTCGTCGTGTTGGACGGGCTGGACGAGCCGCCGCCCGGCGAGGCCGTGCTCGTGCTCGCGCGGCGGCCGTCCCTGCTCGACTTGTTCCGGCGTCCCGCGCCTACCAGACTTGCGGTGACGGTAACGCCGGCCGATGGGTAAACCGGTCCTGATCGCCGCGCGCGATCTGTTCTTTCGTGCCAAGCTCGCGGCCGTGGCCGAGGCGGCGGGCGCGGAGGTGACGCGCGACCAGGC
>JBOHSV010000258.1:0-2010 GCA_050921735.1 Gemmatimonadales bacterium
TCGCCGTGCCGGCGGCCGCGCAGGGCCCGGCCTTGTCAGACCTGTTAGATATTCTGGCTGCCGAAGTCAATGTGAAGGACGTCCAGGTCGTCGCCTCGGATCACGAGCTGGTGCGTCTCAAGGGCAAAGCGAATTTCCGCGCGCTGGGCAAGCGGTACGGCAAGGACACCCCGCGCGCGGCGGCCGCGGTGGGACATCTCGACGCCGCCCAGCTCCAGGCGCTGGAACACGGCGAGACGGTTCGGGTGGCGGACGGGGAGGGGGAGGGGCCAGGCGAGTGGGAGTTTCGGCCGGAGGACGTGACGGTCACGCGCGAGGTGGCGAGCGAGTGGCTCGTCCAGTCGGACGGCCCGTACGTCGTGGCGCTCGACCCGGCGCTGTCCGACGATTTGATTCAGGAAGGCTTGGCGCGCGAGATCGTGAATCGCGTGCAGCGTCTCCGCAAGGAGGCGGGATACGAATACACGACGCGCATCGAGCTGAGCGTCTCCGGTGCGGCGGAAGTGGTGGCCGCGACACGCGCGTTCCAGGGATTCGTGGAAGGCGAGACGCTGGCGCGCCGCCTCGTGCTGGGCGCCGGACTGGACGAGCCGGATCTGACGCGAGACGTAGACATCGAAGGGCGCCGCACGACGATTGCGCTGCGGCGCCATGACGGACGAAAGGGCGGAACGCGATAATGCCGACTAAATCCACCAAGGTCAAAGGTCTCAACAAGAAGCAGTTGAGCCACCTCGAGAAGCGTTTGCTGGAAGAGCGCGCCCGCGTGATCAAGGAGCTCGGTCACTACGGCGAGTCGTTCAACTCGAGTCTCCAGGCGTCGGACGGCGACCTGTCGAGCTACTCGTTCCACATGGCCGATCAGGGCACCGACGCCATGGAGCGGGAGAAGGCGTTCCTGTTCGCTTCGCAGGAAGGCCGCTACCTGTGGCACCTCAACCAGGCGCTGCGCCGGCTGTATACCACTCCGGAGAAGTACGGCAAGTGCGAGCAGTGCGGCGAGGACATCGGCTTCGACCGGCTCGACGCCCTGCCGCACGCCCGGCTGTGCATCAAGTGCAAGGCGAAGGAAGAAGATGGCAAGCGCGGTTGACCGGCGCCTGTTCTGGACCGTGGTGACGGCCGTGCTCGTCGCCGACGTGACCACCAAGCTGCTCGCGGAGGCGCTGCTGGCGCGCCACCTCCCCCTCCAGATCTTCGGGGACTGGGTGCAGCTGCGGCTCGTGTACAACGAGGGGGCGGCGTTCGGCCTCCACCTGGGCGAATATTCGCGCTGGATCTTCTTCGGTCTGGCGCTCGTGGCGCTGGTCGTGCTGGGCTCGATGGTGCGACAGGCCCGGCCCGGCGACCGCCTGCGCTTCTGGGCCCTCGGCCTGCTGTGCGGGGGCGCCACGGGCAACCTGATCGACCGCATCCGCAGCCCCGAGGGGGTCGTGGACTTCCTGGACGTCGGCGTCGGGTTCCGGCGCTGGCCCACCTTCAACGTGGCCGATTCCGCCATCACCATCGGCGCCATCGCGCTCGCCCTGTCGCTGTGGCTCGAGGGGCGCGCGCAAGAGCGCGCCAAGGAGGCCCGGGCGGCGCCGTCGTGACGCCGCCGGTCAGCTTCTGCGTGACCGTCGCGCGCACCGACCGCCTCGACCGCTTCCTCGCCGATCAGCTCGCGCTCTCCCGCAGCCAGGCCGCCCGTCTCATCGCCGACAAGCGTGTCACCACCGACGGCCGGCCGCTGCGCGCCTCGGCCGTACTGGAGCGGGGCACCGTCGTGTCCGTCGAGTTCCCGCCCGCGCGGGCGCCGCGCACCCTGACGCCCGCCCACCCCGAGCTGCGCTTCGTGCACGAGGACGACGACCTGGCCGTGCTCGACAAACCCGCCGGGCTGGTGGTGCACCCCGCGCCGGGCCACTGGGACGACACCCTGGTCAACGCCCTGGTGGGGCGGGGCACGCCGCTGTCCGCCGGCGGCGCGGAAGGCCGGCCCGGCATCGTGCACCGGCTCGACCGCGACAC
>JBOHSV010000259.1:0-11799 GCA_050921735.1 Gemmatimonadales bacterium
GGTGGGCTTCATCTACATGATGAAGCTCTCGCACCTGGTGGACGACAAGATCCACGCCCGCTCCATCGGCCCCTACTCGCTCATCACTCAGCAGCCGCTGGGCGGCAAGGCCCAGTTCGGCGGCCAGCGATTCGGCGAGATGGAGGTGTGGGCGCTGGAAGCGTGCGGCGCGGCCCACACCCTGCAGGAGATCCTGACGGTGAAGTCGGACGACGTGAACGGCCGGAGCCGCGTGTACGAAGCGATCGTGAAAGGGCAGAACCTGCCGAAACCCGGCATCCCCGAATCCTTCAACGTGCTCGTGAAGGAGCTGCAGGCGCTGGGGCTGAAGGTCACCCTGGGCACCACCGAGGACGTCGAGGAATAAAGGGGAGGGAGACGCGATGATCGATTTCCGGAGCGGGCGGGACACCAAGAGCTCGAGCTTCGACTTCATCCAGATCCGGATCGCCTCGCCGGAGGAGATCCGGGGGCCGCGGGACTCCAAGGAGCGCGAGCGCCTGGAGCTCCAGGGGCAGCGCACCTGGTGGTCGTGGGGTGAGGTCACCAAGCCCGAGACGATCAACTACCGGTCCTTCAAGCCGGAGCGCGACGGGCTGTTCTGCGAGCGCATCTTCGGTCCGGTGAAGGACTGGGAGTGCCACTGCGGCAAGTACAAGCGGATCCGCTACCGCGGCGTGATCTGCGACCGCTGCGGCGTGGAGGTGACGCTGTCCAAGGTGCGGCGCGAGCGCATGGGCCACATCGAGCTCGCCGTGCCCGTGGCGCACATCTGGTTCTTCAAGACGCTGCCCTCGCCGATGGGGAACCTGCTCGACATGACGTTGCGGGACCTCGAGCGGGTGATCTACTACACCAACTACGTCGTGATCGACCCCGGCAAGCAGGAGGTGCAGGACAAGGAGCTGCTGGACGAGGACCGCTACCTCGAGCTGCGCCAGAAGGCCAAGAGCGAGGGGGACGCGGGCTTCCGGGCGGACATCGGCGCCCCGGCGGTGCGCGCCCTGCTCGAGCGCCTCCACGTGGACAAGCTGGCCGACGAGCTGCGCGATGCGGTGGCGGGGGAAACGAGCCAGCACCGCAAGAAGCAGATGCTCAAGCGGCTGAAGATCGTGGACGCGTTCCGCAACTCGGGCCAGGCCGGCGAGCAGCGCAACGACCCGCGCTGGATGATTCTCGACGTCGTGCCGGTCATTCCGCCGGACCTGCGACCCCTGGTGCCGCTGGACGGCGGCCGGTTCGCCACGAGCGACCTGAACGATCTCTACCGGCGCGTGATCAACCGCAACAACCGGCTGCAGAAGCTCATCCTGCACCGCGCGCCGGAGGTGATTCTCCGCAACGAAAAGCGGATGCTCCAGGAGGCGGTGGACGCGCTGTTCGACAACGGCCGGCGCTCCAAGGCGATCCGGGGCCGCGGCAAGCGGCCGCTGAAGTCGCTGTCGGACATGCTCAAGGGCAAGCAGGGCCGGTTCCGCCAGAACCTGCTCGGCAAGCGCGTGGACTATTCCGGCCGCTCGGTGATCGTCGTGGGCCCGGAGCTGCGCCTGCACCAGTGCGGGCTTCCCAAGGCGATGGCCGTGGAGCTGTTCAAGCCCTTCATCATCCACCAGCTGGTGGAGAAGGGCATCGCCGAAACGGTGAAGCGCGCGAAGAAGATCGTCGAGAAGGAAAGCCCCGAAGTCTACGAGATCCTGGAGGAGATCATCCAGGACCACCCGGTACTGCTCAACCGCGCGCCCACGCTGCACCGCCTGGGGATCCAGGCGTTCGAGCCGGTGCTGGTGGAAGGCAAGGCGATCCGTATCCATCCGCTCGTGTGCGCCGCGTTCAACGCGGATTTCGACGGCGATCAGATGGCGGTGCACGTGCCGCTGTCGTTCGAGGCGCAGATCGAGGCCCGGGTGCTGATGATCTCGTCGAACAACATCCTGAAGCCGTCCGACGGCCGACCGGTGGCGGAGCCCTCGCAGGACATGGTGCTCGGCTGCTACTTCCTCACCAAGGAGCCGGCGGACTTCGAGGCCCGCCAGGCCGAGGCGCCGCGCGTCGGCGCGCTGGCCGAGCTCGAAATGATGCTGGCGACGCGGCGCTTCACCTACCACACGCCGGTCCAGTTCTGGTACGTCCCGCCGGCGGTGGCGGGCCTGCCCGCGGAGGCGGCGCGCTGGCTGGCGACCACGGCGGGCCGTGTCGTGTTCAACAGCATCCTGCCGGACTCGCTCAAGCTCCAGATGGGGTTCCAGAACAAGGTCATGCGCAAGCGCGACCTGTCGGAGCTGGTGTTCGAGAGCTACCGCCGGGCCGGGCTCGCGGCATCGGTCGAGTTCCTCGATCACCTCAAGGAATTCGGCTTCCGCTACGCCACCACCGGCGGGGTCTCCATCGGGGTCGAGGACCTGGAGATCCCGGCCGAGAAGACCACCCTGCTGCACGAGGCGGAGCAGCGCGTGGAGCGGTTCCAGCGCGCCTACGCGTCGGGGCAGATCACGTTCGGGGAGCGCTACAACAAGGTGATCGACGCCTGGACGCACGCCAACAACGACATCGCCGAGGCGATGGTCTCGACGATGCGGAAGTCGAAGGGCGGGTTCAATCCGGTGTTCATGATGTTCGACTCCGGGAGCCGGGGGTCGCGCGACCAGATCCGGCAGCTGGCCGGCATGCGCGGTCTCATGGCCAAGCCGCAGAAGAAGCTCACCGGCGGCATCGGCGAGATCATCGAGAGCCCGATCAAGTCGAACTTCCGCGAGGGGCTCACCGTGCTCGAGTACTTCATCTCGACGCACGGCGCGCGGAAGGGCCTGGCCGACACGGCGCTCAAGACCGCCGATGCGGGCTACCTCACCCGCCGCCTGGTGGACGTGGCGCAGGACGTCACGATCACGGAAGAAGACTGCGGCACCATCCTGGGGCTCGAGATGTCGGCCCTGAAGGAGGGCGAGGACATCATCGAGCCGCTGCGCGAGCGCCTCGTGGGCAACGTGGCGCTCGACGAAGTCACCGACACGCACGAGCTCGACGAGGACGGCCGCCCCAAGGTCCTCGTGGAAGCGGGCCAGCTGATCGACGAGGAGACGGCGCAGGCCATCGAGGACGCCGGCATCGAGGCGGTGAAGATGCGCTCCGTGCTCACGTGCGAAGCCCGGCGCGGGATCTGCCGCATGTGCTACGGCCGCAATCTGGCCACCATGGACATGGTGGACCTGGGCGAAGCCGTGGGCATCCTCGCGGCCCAGTCGATCGGCGAGCCGGGGACTCAGCTCACACTCCGGACCTTCCACATCGGCGGCACGGCGGCGCGCATCGCCGAGCAGACCATGCGGAAGACCAAGGTCGAGGGCGTGATCGAGTACGGCGACCGGCTGACCTACGTCACGACCCCCGAGCAGCTCAAGGTCGTCACCAGCTACGAAGGGGAGCTGATCCTCAAGACGCAGACCCCGGGCCAGGCCGACGCGAAGGAGCTGGCGGTCCACTCGCGGTTCCACGTGCCGCTCGGCGCCACCCTCATGGCGGAGGACGGCCAGAAGGTGACGAAGGACGGCGTGCTGTTCACCTGGGACCCGTACACCACGCCGATCCTGACCGACGTCCCCGGCCTCGTCCGGTTCGTGGACATCGTCGAAGACGAGACCGTCCGCGAGGAGCTGGACGAGCTCACCGGCCGGCGCCAGCGCGTGATCATCGAGGACCGCGAGAAGAAGCTCCACCCGCACATCGAGGTGGTCCAGCGGAAGGGCGACAAGGAACGGCGCCTGCGCGACTTCGTCATCCCGGAGGGCGCGCAGCTCACGGTGGAGGACGGCCAGGAGGTGTATGCCGGCCAGACCCTCGCCAAGGTGTCGCGCGAGGCCTACAAGACGCGCGACATCACCGGCGGTCTACCGCGCGTGGCGGAGCTGTTCGAGGCGCGGCGGCCCAAAGACCCGGCCACGATCTCCGAGATCGACGGCGTGGTCAAGTTCGGGGACATCAAGCGGGGCAAGCGCGAGATCTACGTGCACCCCGAGGAGGGCGAGCCCCAGCTGTACGAGGTGCCGGCCGGGAAGCACCTGCGCGTGCACGAGGGCGACCGGGTGCGGGCGGGCGACCGCCTCACCGAGGGGCCCGTCAACCCGCACGACATCCTGCGGATCAAGGGCCCGCGCGCCGTCCAGGAGTATCTGCTCAACGAGGTGCAGGAGGTCTATCGCCTCCAGGGCGTGAAGATCAACGACAAGCACATCGGCGTCATCGTGCGCCAGATGCTCCAGAAGGTGCGGGTCGTGGAGCCGGGCGACACCGAGTTCCTCGAGGGCGAGAACGTTGACAAGCTCACGTTCCGCGAGGTGAACGAGCGGGCCGTGAAGAAGAGCGGCAAGCCGTCCACCAGCGAGCCCCTGCTGCTCGGCATCACGAGGGCGAGCCTCACGACGCAGTCGTTCATCTCGGCGGCGTCGTTCCAGGAGACCACGCGCGTCCTGACCGACGCGGCCATCCGCGGGGCCAAGGACGATCTCCTGGGCTTGAAGGAGAACATCATCATCGGGCACCTGATCCCGGCGGGCACCGGCATTTACCGGTACCACGAGACCGAGATCGAGCCGCCCGAGGGCTTCCAGCCCCCGCCGCCGCCGCCCGAGACCGTGGCGGCGCCGGTGGTGGTCGAGGAGGTGCAGGCGGACTAAGGTCCTACCGCACCGCTCCCGCCGATTGCACGACCCGCGCGTCCAACGCCTGGCGGATGCGCTCGCGGGAGTCCGTCAGGTGCGCGACCGTGTAGGCGTCGAGCTCGGCTCGGCCGCCGAGGGCGCGATCCATCGCCGCCGCCAGCTCCGTGAGCGTGGCCCGCGCCACGGTGCGGGCGTCCTCCGGCAGCCCGGGCGGCGGGCTGACGAGCATCCGCACCAGCATGCCGAGATGCTCGCGCTGCAGATCGCGGCGGATGGAGCTCACGCCGCGCACGCGGCCGTCGCCCGCGGGTCCGACCTCCGCCCACACCGCGTCCGTCAACGTCCCGAACAGCTCCGGAATCGTGACGGTCGTCTCGCCGCCCTCGGCGCGGAGCTCTGCATCGCGCAGGCGCGACAGCACCCCGGGGTCGAGCAGGAGGTCCAGCAGGGTCGCCTGCAACGCGAGCGCCCAGTCGTGCAGCGGAAAGTCGATGCGGCTCGCCGTGAACGGACTCGCGCCCCAATGGAACCAGCGCTCCGGCGCCAGGTGGTTGAGCAGCGCCGGCGAGAACCGGTAGGCGCCCTCGCCCAGCCCCTCGACGGCGATGAACCGCAAGGCCTCGCGCTGCCTGCCGGCGGACACGGCGCGGAACGCGGGCCGCCCGTCGGGGTCGCCCCGGTGGTCCCGCGCGGTGTACGCGCCCCCCACGTACTTGGTCGCGACCAGCGTGGCGAACCAGCGCTCGAACAGCAGGTCCTGAAAGCCCGCGCGGAGCTTCGTGTAGGGATCTCCGGGCGCCACGAGCCGGGTCTCGAGCGAGTCGAACAGCCGGTTCACCAGCCTGACGTGGTCGCGAGCCCACCCCAGCGGGTCCGACGTCTGGTCGTAGCGGGTGACGGTCGGATCGAGCCCGAACCCCGCGAACCCGGCGTCCTCGTCCGAGCCGTAGAGGTGATCCGGGTCCGCCGCTTCCGCGGCGATGCGCCGCAGGCCGGGCAGCTCGTCCTCGGGCGTCTCGCTCCCGACCGTGGCGTATCCGTAGCGAATGGCCCAGCGGTCGTACGTGCCGACCGTGCCCGAGTAGTAGTCGCCCTGGCGCGACCGGTCGAGCGAGACGGCGGGAGGGTTGTAATCCATCACCGACCCTGACGTCCCGTGGGTCGCCGTGAAGCGCCGATCGGTGAGCCGCTCCCCCGGAATCGTGGCGGTCCCCCGGAAGTTGTGCCGCAGGCCCAGCGTGTGGCCGACCTCGTGCATGATCAGCTCCTTCAGCGCCTGGCCCACGTATGCCTTGGGCACCGGGGCGCCCGGGGCGATGGAACCGGTGGCCGCGAGCGTGGCCCGGAGCAGCGTGGCCCGGCGGGCGAGCCCGCCGGCGTAGCTGCACAGCCGGGCGAGCCGGCCGTGGGGGTCGGCCCGGAGCAGGGAATCCTCGAGGAACACCTCGCGGATCATCTCGTGCGGGCCGGCGTAGCTGCGGTAGTCACCCTGGAACGCCTGGATCCACGAGGCGGCGACCAGGATGTCGGCGTTGAGGATCTCGCCGGTCCGGGGGTCCACGTCCGACGGGCCGATGGCGTAGGTGGACCGCATGGTGGCGATCCAGCGGACCGTGCTGTAGCGCGCGTCCTCGGCGGCCCAGGTCGTGTCGTCCGCCGGGGCCTCGCGGACCTCGATCGCGTTCCGGAACCCCGCCGTTTCGAACGCCCGGTTCCATTCGAGGATGCCGTCGCGGACGTAGGGACGCCATTCGTGCGGGATCGTGCGGTCGAGGTAATAGACGATGGGCTTGACGGGCTCGCTCGCCCGGGCGGCGGGGTCCTTCTTCTCCAGCCGCCAGCGGTTCACGTAGCGCACGAAGAAGGTCGCCGCGGTGTCGCGGGAGAAGTCCTTGCGGGCGGCGATAAAGTACCCGACGCGGTCGTCCGCGTAGCGCGGGCGCAGCGGCGTCTCGGGCAGCTCGACGAGCGAGTAGTGCACGCCGATCGGGATGTAGCGGTAATCGGACAGGGTCTGGATGCCCAGAAACCGGTTGGAGCGGAACGTCAGTCGGACGTCCGCCTCGAGGTTCGTGGGAAAGACCCGGACGCCCTCGAAGCTCGATCGCTCCTTGTCGAACGACGCCCCGCCCTGGAGGCGGAACACCCGGATCAGGAGATCGAAGAACGACCCGAGGTCCACCCAGTCGGACACGAGGAAGGGGGCGAGGTCGATCAGCACCTCGTCGGTGGTGTCGCGGAGGCTCGCGATCGGGAACGCGTGCGCCACGGAGTGGCCGAACGAGTAGTCCACGGTGCGCGCCATGGGGGAATTCGGTGCGGCGGTGACGTACGGGTTGACGACCCACAACTGCACCTTGTCGCCCGCGCGGCGGAAGCGCACGAGGTCGGACCGCATGCTGGAGCCGCCGTCGATGCCGAAGTCGCCCACCCCCTGCGAGAGCTGGGTCACCAGCAGGAGGTCGCGGTCGAGCTGGTCGGGCCGGAGCGCCAGGTAGACGTGCTCGCGCTTCAGGTAGAGGGTGAACAGGCCGCTCACCGTCCGGGCGTCCTTGGTGACCTCGGTCCAGGGCTTCCAGGGGAGGTCCTTGGCGGTGTCGGGCTTGGCCCCGCCGGCCGGGGTCTGGGCCGCGGGCGCGGGGGCGGCGGGGGGCTGGATGACGCGGATGGTGCAGGCGGCGCCGCCGGCCAGGAGGGCCGAGGCGGTGAACAGACGAAACGCTCGAGTCATGAGAATCTCCGGAGAACGCGGGTCAGAAGGCGGTATCCTACGGGCCGGCCCCGGCTCGGCAAGCGCCTTGACGTAACTACAAGCCCCCGCTTAGGTTTCAAGTCTATCTCGGAACTTTTTTCCGGAGCGTATGCCGACCATCAATCAGCTCGTCCGGCTGGGCCGCCGGGACGTGGGGAAGAAGGAGAAGGCGCCGGCGCTGCGCGGCAATCCGCAGAAGCGCGGCGTGTGCACCCGCGTCTACACCACGACGCCTAAGAAGCCCAACTCGGCGCTCCGCAAAGTGGCGCGGGTGCGGCTCACGAACGGGTTCGAGGTCACGGCGTACATCCCGGGCGAGGGGCATAACCTCCAGGAGCACTCGATCGTGATGATCCGGGGCGGCCGGGTGAAGGATTTGCCGGGCGTGCGCTACCATATCATCCGCGGGACGCTCGACGCGTCGGGGGTCAACGAGCGCAAGAAGTCGCGGTCCAAGTACGGGGCCAAGCGGCCCAAGGCGGGCGGATGAGCCGGCGCAAGAAGGCGATTCGGCGGCCGGTGCCGCCCGATCCGCGCTACGACAGCCAGACCGTCTCGAAGTTCGTGAGCAATCTGATGACCCGGGGCAAGAAGTCGCTGGCGGAGCGGGTGTTCTATCAGGCGATGGACCTGATCGAGCAGCGCACCGGCCAGCCGGGGGTCAACGTGTTCAAGCAGGCGCTGGCCAACGCCAAGCCGGCGCTGGAAGTGAAGTCCCGCCGGGTGGGGGGCGCGACGTATCAGGTGCCGGTGGAGGTGCGGCCGGAGCGCCGCACCGCCCTGGGGATGCGGTGGCTCATTCAGTACAGCCGCGCGCGGCGCGAAAAGAACATGGCGGAGCGCCTCGCGGCCGAGTTGATCCTCGCCTCGAAGGGCGAGGGCGAGACGATCAAGAAGAAGGAAGACACGCACCGGATGGCGGAAGCCAACCGGGCGTTCGCCCACTACCGCTGGTAGGGGTGGGGTCGCCCCGGGGCGGGGCCCCGGGACGGTGAGCGGAGCGAGACCGGCCCACGATGGGTGCCTCGGTCGCCCCGCGTTTTTGCTGTACGGGCGCAGCCTGCCGCGCTCCTACGGAAGGGACATGATGCCGCGCACGACGCCGCTCGACAGGATTCGGAACATCGGCATCATGGCCCACATCGATGCCGGGAAGACGACCACGACCGAGCGCATCCTGTACTACACGGGCCGCACCTACAAGCTGGGCGAGGTGCACGAGGGAACGGCCACGATGGACTGGATGGAGCAGGAGCAGGAGCGGGGGATCACGATCACGTCCGCCGCCACGACCTGCTTCTGGCCGCGTCGCGGGGAGCGGTTCCGCATCAACATCATCGATACGCCGGGCCACGTGGACTTCACGGTGGAGGTGGAGCGCAGCCTGCGGGTCCTGGACGGCGCGATCACGGTGCTCGACGCCGTGGGCGGGGTGGAGCCGCAAACCGAGACGGTGTGGCGTCAGGCCGACCGCTATCGGGTGCCGCGCATCGTCTTCGTCAACAAGATGGACCGCGTCGGCGCCGACTTCGATCGCTGCCTGCGCATGGTGCGGGAGCGCCTGGGGGCGCGCGCCGTCCCGATCCACCTCCCGCTGGGCTCGGGCGAGCTGTTCACCGGGCTGATCGACATCATTCGGCGGATCGAGATCGTGTACGACGACGCGACGCTGGGCAAGAAGTACGTCGAGGGCCCCGTCCCGGACGCGCTGAAGGAGCGGGTGGGCGCGATGCGGCACGAGCTGCTGGAGGCCGTGGTCGAGCACGACGACGCCATCCTCCACAAGTACCTCGAGGGTCAGGAGCTGACGGAGGACGAGGTCCGGCTGGTGCTCCGGAAGGCCACCGTGGCGGGGCACATCGTCCCGGTGCTGAGCGGGGCCGCGTTCAAGAACAAGGGCGTGCAGCAGCTGCTCGACGCCGTCGTCGACTACCTGCCGTCGCCGCTCGACGTGCCGGCCATCCAGGGCCACCTCCCGCATCACGACGCCACGCCCGCGGAGCGGAAGGCGTCGGACGACGAGCCGTTCGCCGCGCTCGCGTTCAAGATCATGACCGACCCGTACGTCGGGAAGCTCACGTTCTTCCGTGTCTACTCGGGCGTGCTGGCGGCGGGCTCGTACGTGTACAACAGCACCAAGGACCGCCGCGAGCGCATCGGCCGGTTGCTGCAAATGCACGCCAACAAGCGCGAAGAGATCGACGAGGTCCGCGCCGGCGACATCGCGGCGGCGATCGGCCTGAAGGACACGAAGACGGGCGACACGCTGTGCGACGCCAACGAGCCGATCATCCTCGAGGCGATGCGCTTCCCCGAGCCCGTCATCTCCGTCGCCATCGAGCCCAAGACCAAGGCCGACCAGGACAAGCTGTCGCAGGCGCTGGCCAAGCTGTCCGAGGAAGATCCCACCTTCCGCGTGCACACCGACGTCGAGACGGGGCAGACCATCATCAGCGGCATGGGCGAGCTGCACCTCGAGATCATCGTCGACCGGATGAAGCGGGAGTTCAAGGTCGAGGCGAACGTCGGCCGCCCTCAGGTGGCGTATCGCGAGACCATCCGGCGCCGCGTCGAGTACGTCGAGGGCAAATTCATCCGGCAGACCGGGGGCCGCGGCCAGTACGGCCACGTGGTCATCAACATGGAGCCCGCCGAGCCGGGCAGCGGCTTCCTGTTCGAGGACAAGGTCGTCGGCGGCGTCATTCCGAAGGAATACATCGGGCCGGTGGAGCAGGGCGTGAAGGAGGCGCTCGGGAACGGCGTGCTCGCGGGCTACCCCATGGTGGACGTGAAGGTGGAGCTGGTGGACGGCTCGTACCACGACGTGGATTCGAGCGAGATGGCGTTCAAGATCGCGGGCTCGATGGCCGTCAAGGAAGCCGCGCGCAAGGCGCACGCGGTCCTGCTCGAGCCGATCATGGACGTGGAGGTCGTGACGCCGGCGGAGTACATGGGCGACATCATCGGCGACCTGTCGAGCCGGCGCGGCAAGATCGGCGGCATGACGCAGCGGGGCGACGGGCACATCGTCGCGGCCAGCGTGCCACTGGCGGAGATGTTCGGGTACTCCACAACCCTGCGCTCGATGAGCCAGGGGCGCGCCATCTACCACATGCAGTTCAGCCACTACCAGGAAGTGCCGAAACAGAAGGCCGACGAGATCGTGTCGAAGGTCAAGGGCTGAGAGGAGCGCATGGCCAAGGCGAAATTCGAGCGGACGAAGCCGCACGTGAACGTGGGGACGATCGGGCACGTGGACCACGGGAAGACGACGCTGACGGCGGCGATCACGAAGGTGGCGGCCGAGAAGGGGCTGGCGACCTACGTGAGCTACGACGAGGTGGCGAAGGCGTCGGCGGCGCAGGGGCGGCGGGACGCGACGAAGATTTTGACGATCGCGACGTCGCACGTGGAGTACGCGACCGAGCAGCGGCACTACGCGCACGTGGACTGTCCGGGGCACGCGGACTACGTGAAGAACATGATCACGGGGGCGGCCCAGATGGACGGGGCGGTGCTGGTGGTGAGCGCGGTGGACGGGCCGATGCCGCAGACGCGGGAGCACATTTTGCTGGCGCGGCAGGTGAACGTGCCCTACATCGTGGTGTTTTTGAACAAGTGCGATCTGGTGGACGATCCGGAGCTGCTGGACCTGGTGGAGCTGGAGGTGCGGGAGCTGTTGTCGAAGTACGAGTTTCCCGGGGACGACGTGCCGGTGGTGCGGGGGTCGGCGCTGAAGGCGCTGCAGGGGGACGCGAAGGAGGCGGAGCAGATCTGGGCGTTGCTCGGGGCGCTGGACAGCTACATTCCGGTGCCGGAGCGGGACATCGACAAGCCGTTTTTGCTGCCGGTGGAGGATGTGTTTTCGATCACGGGGCGGGGCACGGTGGCGACCGGAAGGATCGAGCGGGGGAAGATCAAGGTGGGGGAGGAAGTGGAGCTGGTGGGGTTTGGGGCGAACCGGAAGACGGAGGTGACGGGGGTGGAGATGTTCCGGAAGCTGCTGGACGAGGGGGTGGCGGGGGACAACGTGGGGTTGTTGTTGCGGGGGGTGGAGAAGGACGAGATCGAGCGGGGGATGGTGCTGGCGAAGCCGGGGTCGATCACGCCGCACACGCAGGGTGAGAGCGAAGTGTACGTGTTGACGAAGGAGGAGGGGGGCCGGCACACGCCGTTTTTCAAGGGGTATCGGCCGCAGTTTTACTTTCGGACGACGGACGTGACGGGGTCGGTGGAGCTGCCGGGGGGGGTGGAGATGGTGATGCCGGGGGACAACACGAAGATGACGATCGAGCTGATCACGCCGATCGCGATGGAGGAGCAGTTGCGGTTCGCGATCCGGGAAGGCGGGCGCACCGTGGGCGCCGGCGTGGTCACGAAAGTGTTGAAATA